>JBFXBB010000056.1:0-11835 GCA_050183685.1 Amphiplicatus sp. | reverse complement strand
GCACTTCCCCGGGTCGAACGACCCCGCCGCCCCCGGTCGAATCCTGATGCGCCACGCCGCCTTCGAGGACATAGGTGATGATCTCCATGTCCTTGTGAGAATGCGGCGGAAAGCCCGCGCTCGGCGCGATTATATCTTCATTGATGACGCGCAGCGCCCGATAGCCCATGCGGTCGGGATGGTAGTAATCGGCGAAAGAAAAGGTGTGATGCGACTGCAGCCAACCGTGATTGGCGTGGCCGCGATCAATCGCCTTCAAGAGGGTGATCATGACGTCTCCGATTTCACAAGTTGACGGCCGAACGGCCATCTTCTTGGCGGATTATATGGGCGCGGCGAACCCTAATCGAAAGAGACGCGCCTGGCGACGGCCTGCCGCATCAGGCGCCAAGCGGCCTTGCCCTACGCCGCAGATATGTATGGCCGCATGCGTTTTAGGACGCCCCGGCGACGAGATCATGCGGCGTCAAGAAAATGATTGCGGCGGCGGCCAGGAGAAGGACGCCGAGCGCGATAAAATTGATGCGAACAGCGTTCGCGGCCGCGCGCTTTTCGAGCCAGCGGCGCGGCCGGATGCCCTTATAGAGGTAAATCGCCTGCGCGGCGAGCATGACGCAGACAATATTGACGAGGAGGAGGAGCCCCGCCCGAGCCGCGAGCGCGAATTCTCCGGCGCCGAGAAAGAGGCCGATCGCGGCGGCGGGCGGCAACAGCGCGACGGCGACCATCACGCCCACCAGCGCGCTCGAAACGCCGGTGACGATCGAGAGCGCGGCGGCCGCGCCCGCCGCGAGCGCGAGCGCGATCGAATCAAAGCCGACGACGGCCCGGTTCATCAATTCGTCGCTCGTTTTGTCAATGGGCCAGAAAAAGCCGATCGCCGCCGCCGCCGCGATCCCGGTCGCAACCCCGAGAAGCGCGTTTCGCGCCGCCCGGACAAGCATCTTGAAATCGCCGAGCGCCGTCGCGAAGGAAAAAGCGAGAATAGGGCCAAGGAGCGGCGCGATCACCATCGCGCCGATGACGGCGGCGACATTGTCGGCGATCATGCCGATCGCGGCGACCGTCGTCGAGGCGAGGGTCAGGATGAAGAAATCCGGACTGAGCGACGCGCCGTCGACGACATCTTCGTAAATTTCCTCGCGCAGCGCGACTTTCTTCTTATGTTCGCGATCGTTTTCCTTGTCGCTTTCGAGCGCCGGCGCCGTCGCCTCGACCGGAAGGACGAGTATGCGCCAATCCTTCTCGGTTTCGCAGATCGCCTGCAGGCGGTCGATAAAGCCTTGAATATCGTCCTTGCCGAAAAACGCCTTGAGCAGACGATTGCCGTCCTCGTCAGGCTCGAACAGCCGGAAATAGATCGGCGCGGCCGCCTCGACGGCGACGCGCACCTTATCGGCGCATCGGTCGCTGAAGGTCGCTTCGATGAGCCGCATGGGTCGTCAGCCTCGCCGCCAGGTCGCGCCTTCGGGCCCGTCCTCGATGAGGACGCCCTTCGCCGAAAGCTCGTCGCGAATGCGGTCGGCCGTCGCGAAATCCTTCGCCTTTCTTGCCGCGGCGCGTTCGGCGAGAAGGGCTTCGACTGCATCGGCTGACGGGCCTTCCGCTGAAGTCTTGAACCACGCTTCGGGAGAGGACGCGAAAAAGCCCATCAGCGCCCCCGCGGCCCGCAAGGAGCCAATGGCGCGCCGCCTCGCCTCGCCCTCCATCTGCATCGCTATGTCGCGAAGCTCGTGAAGACCGGCGATGGCGGCGGGCGTGTTGAGATCATCGTCAAGCGCGAGAATGACGCTTTGCGGCGGCTTTTCGCTCATCGCCTCCGGCGCTTCGGCGAGAAGACGGTAAAAACGGTCGAGCTGACGCTTCGACTGCGCGATCAACTCGTCCGTCCATTCGAGCGGCTGGCGATACTGCGCCGAAAGCAGCGCAAAGCGCAGCGCCTCGCCGGGCCACGCCTTCAACAGATCGCGCGGCAGCACGACATTGCCGATGGATTTCGACATCTTGTCCGCGCCCAGGCGCAAAAAGCCGTTGTGGAGCCAGTAGCGCGCAAGCGGCGCCTTATGGGCGCAAATCGACTGCGCGATCTCATTCTCATGATGAGGAAAACGCAAATCCTGCCCGCCGCCGTGGATGTCGATCGTGATCCCGAGCGTCTTCTCGATCATCGCCGAGCATTCGAGATGCCAGCCGGGACGGCCTACGCCCCAGGGAGACGTCCAGCCGGGCTCGCCCGCCTTCGACGGCTTCCACAGCACGAAGTCAGCGGGGTTTTCTTTATACGGCGCGACCTCGACGCGCGCGCCGGCGAGCATCTCGTCGCGGTCGACATTTGAAAGCCGGCCATACGCCTTATACCGATCGACCGCGAAAAGGACATGGCCGTCGGCGACATAGGCGAAATTGTCGGCGAGGAGCTTTTCAACGAGCGCGATCATCTCGCCGATATGCGCCGTCGCCGCCGGTTCGAGCGTCGGCGCGAGAACGCCGAAGGCGGCCGTTTCCTCGCGATAGACGGCGGCGTATTTCTTGGTGATCGCTGCGATCGCCTCGCCGGTCTCGGCCGCCGCCTTGATGATCTTGTCGTCGATATCGGTGACATTCCTCGCATAGACGACATGCGCCTCGCCATAGTGATGCCGAAGCAGCCGGAAGAGGAGGTCGAAGACGACGGCGGCGCGGAAATTGCCGATATGGGCGTGAGCGTAGACCGTCGGCCCGCAGACATACATCGTCACCCGCTTCGGATCGGCGGGCGCAAAAGGGCGCTTTTCCCGCGCCATCGCATCATAGAGTTCGAGCGCCATAAATTTGGGTTCTAGCGTCTAGGCTCCAGATGCTAGTACATCAGCCGCGCCTCGCTTGGAACCTTGAAGCTGGAAACTCATATGCAGACCCGCATCGAAGAAACGAAGGACTTCCGGCCGAAATTCGGCGCGGACGGGCTGATCCCCGTCGCAACGACCGACCACGCGACCGGCCGTCTCCTGATGCTCGCTTATATGAATCGCGAGGCGCTAGAAAAGACCCTCGCGACGGGCGAGGGCTGGTACTGGTCGCGCTCGCGGCGGACGCTGTGGCGCAAGGGCGCGACCTCCGGCCATACGCAGCGCGTTGTCGAGATCCGCGTCGATTGCGACCAGGACGCGGTCGAGCTCGTCGTCGAACAAACGGGGCCGGCCTGCCACACCGACCGGCGAAGCTGCTTTTATCGAATAGCGGTTGACGGCGCGACGCTGAAATTCATCGAATAGCCGCCAATCCAGAATCCCTCTACACTCCGTATAAGGAGATTGCCGCCGGCGCCGCGCGCTCCCAGCGCGCAAAAGGCTTTCGGCGCCCAATAGCCGCGCATCAGTTTGCGGCGGCGCCGACGGCCTCGTGAAGCGCGGCGAAGCCGTCCGCGTCGAGAAAGGACGGAAGCTCCTTCAAAATGCGCGGGACGAGCGAGGGGCCCTCATAGATAAGCGCCGTATAAAGTTGCACGAGCGAGGCGCCGGCGAGAATTTTCTGATAGGCGTCGCGCGCCGAGAAGACCCCGCCGACGCCGATAAGGGGCGCAGCGCCCCTTAACGCCTGATGGAATTCGCGGAGCAGCGCGGTCGACCGGGCAAAGAGCGGCGCCCCGGAAAGCCCGCCCGTTTCAGCCGCATGTCTGCTCTTGAGATCGGGACGCGCCACGGTCGTGTTGGAAATGACGAGGCCGTCGAGGCGAAGCGTCTTTGCAAGATCGGCGATGTCCGCCTTGTCCGCATCGGCGAGGTCAGGCGCAATCTTGAGAAAGAGCGGCGCGGGCTGTTGGAGCTTGTCGCGCGCCGCAAGGACGGCGACAAGGAGATCGGTCAGCGCCGCGCGGGACTGGAGCGCGCGAAGACCCGGCGTATTCGGCGAGGACACATTGAGCGTGAAGAAATCCGCAAGCCCGTCGAGACGCTTGAGGCCCGTCACATAATCCGCGATCGGATCCTTGCTGCCCTTATTGGCGCCGAGATTGACGCCGAGGACGCCCCGCCGCTTGCGCGCCGCAAGGCGCGCCGCGATCGTTGCGACGCCCTCGCTGTTGAATCCGTAGCGATTGATGACCGCGCGATCCTCCTTCAGCCGAAAGACGCGCGGCCGCGGATTGCCAGGCTGAGGCAAGGGCGTCACGGCGCCGACCTCGACGAATCCGAAACCGAGATCGAGCATCGCATCCGCCGCTTCGGCGTTCTTGTCGAAGCCGGCGGCGAGGCCGAGCGGATTGGCGAAACGGATGCCGGCGACCGTCGATGTCAGCCGCGGGTCGATATCGAGCCTCGGCCTCGGCCCGAAACCGCGCGCGAGCGTCTTGACCGTCAGCCGATGCGCCGTTTCCGGGCCGGCCAGGGACAAGAGCCTTGCGCCTATATCGGCGAGAATGAGCGGCGTCCTCATGCAAAGGACCGCTAACTTGCATCGTGTTTTTCTACAATGCGGGGGAAGGCTTGCTGGACGTCGGGATGAAATCGCTGCTAACTGCCCAGTAATGAACTGGGCGCGGGTTATCGGGGGAGTCGTCTTCGCGGGCGCGGCAGGCGCGCTCTCGGCCGCCGCCGGCCAGCCCGACAAGATCGTCTGGACGATCGCCATCACGGCGCTCACCGCCAGCTGGTGGATGACGGAAGCGCTGCCGATACCGGTGACGTCGCTTGTCCCCATCGCGCTTTTCCCGATGGCCGGGATTCTCACGCAGGCCGAAGCGGCCGAGGCGGTCGGCAGCTATGTGGTCGTGCTCCTGATGGCGTCGTTCATGTTGTCGAAAAGCCTCGAAAAGTCCGGCGCGCATGAGCGCCTCGCGCTCTATATGATCCGCCTCGTCGGCCTGTCCGGGCGCCGGCTCGTTTTCGGCTTCATGTTCGCCTCGGCTCTCTTGTCGATGTGGATATCGAATACCGCGACGACGCTGATGCTTGCGACGATGGCGTTTGCGATCCTGGCCCGCGCCGACGATCCGCGCCTTGCCGCGCCCCTCCTTCTCGGCATCGCCTACGCCTCTTCGCTCGGCGGAACCGGAACGCTGATCGGCACGCCGCCCAACCTCATCTTCGCCGACGCCTATGCGAAAGCGACGGGTGAGGAATTCACCTTCGTGCGCTGGATGATGACGGGCGTTCCTGTCGCCATCGTCGGCGCGCCCTTAATGGCGCTTTGGCTCACGCGGAATTTGGGCGGCGTCGCCGCGCCGACGCTCGCCGACGCCGGACCGTGGCGCAAGGCCGAGATTCGCACGCTCATCGTCTTCGGCGCCGCGGTCGTAGCCTGGATCACCCGCTCAGAGCCTTTCGGCGGCTGGGCGGGCCTCTTTCAGATCGAGGCCGCCGGCGACTCGACCGTCGCTTTGCTGGCGGTCATCGCCATGTTTGTCGTTCCGGACGGCAAAGGCGGCGCCCTCCTCGACTGGAAGTCGGCGAGCGACATCCCTTGGGGAATGCTCCTTCTTTTCGCCGGCGGCATCTGCATTGCCGAAGCGTTTCGCGCCTCGGATCTCGACAAGGTGATCGCCGGCAGTTTGGGCGGGCTCGCCGAAGCTCCTGTCATTCTCATGATGATCGGCCTTTGTCTGGCGGTGTCCTTCCTCACCGAGATCACCTCCAATACGGCGACGGCCAATCTCCTAATGCCGGTTCTGGCGGCGGTTGCGACCGGCGCCGGAGTCGCGCCGGAGCTGCTGATGATCCCGGCGGTCATCTCCTGCTCCTGCGCCTTCATGCTCCCGGTCGCAACAGCGCCGAACGCGATCATTTACGCGTCAGGACAGGTCAGCATGGCGAGAATGGCGCGGGAAGGCTTCGTTCTCAATATCATCGTGGCGCTCGCCGTCGCAGCCGTCTGCTGGATCACTCTGCTCTAGAACGCCATACCGGCTGCAAGAACCGGCTCTCTTGCAGATCATCTATCGCGACATAAACCTTGCCGCCGCGCTCGCTTTTCTCCGGCGCCGCGTCCTCGCCGAGCCCCGCCGACAGCGCCCGCCAGACGAGCTCCGTGCAATAAAGCGCTTCCTCCGTATCGAGAGAAAACGCCGCATCAAAAGGCGCGTTGCGACGGACCGCGGCGAGGGCGTAGTCGAGTTCGGCGCCCGCGCCTTTTTCATCGAGGAGCGGGCGATAAAGCGCCGCCGCCCTTGCCGCGCCCAAAAAATCGGAAAATCGGCTTTCCTGCACCCGCCCGTTTCGCGTCGCCGGATCGCCGCCGGCGTGGATGACGACAAGCTCGCCATCGCGCTGATCAACGATCCCGACATGGCCATAGCCGTCGTCATTATCCGAAAAACGCGCGGCGAGTCGGCCCCACAGGCCATCGCCCTTTTTGAAGATGACGTCGCCGGGCAGCGCCGCCGAGCGCGCTTCGTCGATCATCGCGCGGTCATGCCGGTCGGCGGAGGGCGCCGCGCCGCAGGCGGCGAGCGCCGCGGCGCAGGCTATTATTGCAGCGCGCAACTCTTCGCCGCGCCCATAAAGGTCATCGCGGAGGCGTCGCTAAGCTGGTTTTCTTTCGCCTTGGCGTCGAAATCATCGGCGCTCTTGGCGCTTTTCAGCATTTTCGCCAGCTTTTTCAGTTCGTCCTTGCTCATGCTCTCTTCGAGCTTGCCGGCAAGGCAAGCGCAGGATTTCTTGGCGTCGGCGCCGCCCCCGATATCCTTCATCATTTCCAGCCGGACGCAGTCCTTTTCGATAGACTTTGCGGGACTTGCCCCGCAGGCGGCGAGCATCAGCGCAGAACCCAACAGCAGCACGCCCGTTCGTGTCGACAGCATCAGCATCTCCCTCCGCTAGGAGACGCAGATTCAGGGAATTCAGCAGGCCGCGCAAGCGGATTCTCAGCGAAGAACGGTTCTCCGGCCGCCGAATTTCCGTGTGCATGTTACAGTCTAACGCTCGCGGCAGACGGCGGCTCAGGCGACGATGTCGAGCGTCATATGGCGCGCCCTGGCGGCGCGTTCGATGGCTTGCGCTCCCTCGTCGCCCACATGAAGGGCGTTGCGGACCAATTCAAGAATACGGATCTCGGTCATTTCGAGATCCTCGTCGGCGGTGACGACGTCGACGACGGCGGCATAGGCGGTTTCGGCGAGATGCGCGGGGAGCACGGCCGCCGCCGCCGCAAGGACCTTATGGAGGCCGTCGTCGGAGGCCATCAGTTTTCCACAGGCCTCGGCCGTTTCGACCAGCGAGTCCTCGTCGCCATTGGCGAAAAGCGGAAAAGACCGGACCACCCGTCCGATCGTCCTGAGCTCCTTATCCGTAATGCGCCCATCCGACGCGGAGGTCATCACCATCAGATAGATGACCGCTTCTTGAGGGGTGAGGCTGACAATGCTTTCGGCGGACATAGGGAGGTTCTAGGTTCCAGCAATTGGACAATTGCTGTACCCCCTAGCACCGAAACACCAAAACCCAAACCCCAGAACCTAGAACTCAGAACCTAGAACTCAGAACCTAGAACCTCGCCATGTCCCGCCGCGTTTTCGCCAAAGCCGATCTCGACGCCGCCAAATCCTGGCCGTTTCAGGAAGCGCGCGCCCTGGCGAAACGCCTGGAGCGCCGCCCGCATGACGATCCCGTCATTTTCGAGACGGGCTACGGCCCGTCGGGCCCGCCGCATATCGGCACGTTCGGCGAGGTTGCGCGCACCACAATGGTCCGGCGCGCCTTCGAGGCGCTGACCGGACGAAAATCCCGCCTCGTGTCGTTCTCCGACGACATGGACGGCATGCGCAAAGTCCCGCCGCATCTGCCGAACCAGGAGCTTCTCGCCGCATATTTGCAACGGCCATTGACGGATGTCCCCAATCCGTTCGGAACCGACCATCCGAGCTTTGCCCATCACAACAATGCGATGCTGCGCGCCTTTCTGGACCGCTTCGGCTTTGACTATGAATTCGTCTCCTCGACCGCGTGCTATCGTGCGGGGCTTTTCGACGAAACGCTCATCCGCGTTCTCGAATGTTATGACGCGGTGATGGAGATCATCCTGCCGACCTTGGGCGAGGAGCGCCGCGAAACCTATTCGCCGATCCTGCCGATCTCGCCATCGACGGGCCGCGTTCTTTATGTGCCGATGCTCGAAATCGACGCCGGGGCGGGAAAGGTCGTCTTCGAGGACGAGAATGGCGAGCGGATCAAGACCCCGGTCGGCGGCGGCAGGACGAAGCTGCAATGGAAGGCCGACTGGGCCGGGCGCTGGCTCGCGCTCAAGGTCGATTATGAAATGGCGGGCGAGGATCTGACGGAGTCGACGAAACTCTCGTCGAAAATCGTCAGGGCCCTCGGCGGCGAGCCGCCGGCGGGCTTCAACTACCAGCTCTTCCTCGACGAGCACGGCAAGAAGATCTCGAAGACGAAAGGCAACGGCATCACGATCGAGGAATGGCTCGCTTACGCCTCGCCCGAAAGCCTGTCGCTCTACATGTTCCAGAATCCGAAGGCGGCCAAGAAGCTTTATTTCGACATTATTCCGAAGACGGCGGACGAGTATCTCGCCTTCCTGCAAAAATATCCGGGGCAGGAGGGCGCGGCGGCGCTCGACAATCCGGTCTGGCACATTCATGAAGGCGCGCCCCCCGAGGAATGCTCGCCCGTCTCCTTCGCGATGCTTTTAAACCTCGTCAGCGCCTCGGGCTCGGCCGAGCCCGAAATGCTTGCGGGTTTCATCCGCAAATACCGCCCGAAGGCGAGCGCGGCCGCGCTCGCCGAGGCGGACAGGCTCATCGCCCATGCGGGGCGCTATTTCGACGACTTCATCCGGCCGACGAAGCATTTCCGTCCGCCTACGGAAAAAGAACGCGCCGCGCTCGAAGACCTCTCCGCGCGCCTCAAGACCATCGGCGACGGCGCCGAGGAGGATGTCTACCAGACCGCGGTCTTCGACGCCGGAAAGGCCCAGGGCTTTGAAAACATCCGCGACTGGTTCTCGGGGCTCTATGAGGTCGTCTTCGGCCAGACGGAAGGCCCGCGCATGGGCGCTTTCACGAAGATCTTCGGCGCCTTCGCGACCGCCGGCCTCATCGACGCGGCGCTCGCGCGCTAGCCCGGCGCGCGCTCACTAGGAATCGCTGACGCGATTTCAAGCCCCGTTCGTCACAGCGATCCAGCCTTCCCCTGAAGAGCGCCGCGTGACGCGGGGGCAGGTTGCCGATCGTTCACCGGGGCGGAACTCCGATGGCTGCGCGCTGTTCTCGTGCTTGCAGGCGCAGAAGGGCGCCTGCCGTCGTTTGTTTGTTTTTACACGGAGTATCGGTCATGCGACACACCCTTCTGGGCGCGATCGCGGCTGCGGCCGCGGCGGCCTCTCCCGCCTTCGCACAGCAGAATGACAGCTACTGGTCGGTCAATCTCGGGGCCGCCTTCCCGCCCGACCAGAATCTCGGCGGCGATTTCACGGATGACGGCGGGACAACCTCGTCATTCAGCGGCGAAGTCGAGTTCGATCCCGGCTTTTTCGGCTCCGTCGTCTGGGGCAAGACCTTCGCCCCGATCAACCGATCCGGGCTCGGCGTCGAGGTCGAAGGCTTCTATCAGGCCCTCAATCCCGACAATTTCACCTTTGGGGGCCTCGATCTCGATCCTAATGTGACGGATGAGGAAGAGTTCTTCGCCGGCAATGCGTCGATCTTCGGCGGCCTCGTCAATGGCGTCTATCATGTGCGCTCCGACAGCCCGTGGAGCGCGAAAGTGGGCGGCGGCGTCGGCTATGGTCGGCTCTCCTACGACATCGAGGAGGCGTTCGACGACGGCGATGGCGTGCTCGTCTATCAGGCCTTTGCGGGGCTCGGCTATCAGCTCGCCGAAAACCTCGAAGCCGAACTCACGGGCCGTTATTTCGGCGCCTCCGACACCGAATTCGCCGACGACGGCTTCTTCGCGCAGTCGCAGCTCGACGCCTATGTGACGACCGTCGGCCTCACCTGGCATTACTGAAGAGAGGAAGCGCCGCCGCCGAGGCGCCGCTTCTTGATTTCATTGCGACGGGGCGGGGAAGAAAGGGAGAGACAGAATGAAGATCATTGCGCTCGCGCTCATCGCCATGACGGCCGCCGGCTGCGCAACCGCCTATGGGCCGCGCTATCAGGCGGCGAGCGGACCGGGGGATCTCGGCTATTATGATCACCGGCTCGACGACAACCGCTATCGCATCGAATATCGCTCGGCCGAGGGCGGCTATGCGGCCGAGGACTACGCGATGCGCCGCGCCGCGGAGTTGACGCTTGCGCAGGATTACGACTGGTTTCAGGTGACGCGCCGCAGCCGCGCCTTTGGCGACGATTTTTTCGACCGCTATGACAGGACGCGCTATTATCGCGACGACCGCGACTATCGCGGCCGGCCGCGCTATGGCGACGGCTATGACGACGCGGTCGCCGTCCTTGAGATCGTCATGGGCTATAATCCGCCGCCGCGCGGAGCTTCGATTTACGATCCGCGGCGCGTCCTCGACTATCGTTATGACGAGCCCTATTCCGACGGCCGGCCGCGCTATTGACCGCCGCGCCCCGCCTCTCCCGCTGGCGGCGGAGGCGGGAAACGCTATTTGTTCGGCTGCGGCGTCACGCGCAGATAGGGCTTGATCTCCCGATAGCCCTTCGGGAAGAGCCGCTTGATTTCGTCCTTGTCGGTCAGGGACGGGACGATGATGCAGTCTTCTCCGTCCTTCCAGTTGACGGGCGTTGCGACCTTGAAATTGTCGGTGAGCTGGAGGCTGTCGATAGCGCGAAGAATCTCGCGGAAGTCGCGTCCCGTCGACGGCGGATAGGTGATGGTGAGGCGGAGCTTCTTTTTCGGATCGATGACGAAAACCGACCGCACGGTGATATTCGCCGCCGCATCCGGGTGAATCATGCCATAGAGGTTCGAAACCTTATGATCGGCGTCGGCGATAATCGGATACCAGATCGAAGCCTTCTGCGTCTCTTCGATGTCGCCGATCCATTTTTTATGATCGCTGACGGGGTCGACCGAAAGCGCGATCACCTTGACGCCTCGTTTTTCCCATTCCTTTTTGAGCTTCGAGACCTCGCCGAGCTCGGTCGTGCAGACCGGGGTGAAGTCCTTCGGGTGGCTGAAAAGGACCGCCCAGTTGTCGCCGATCCAATCGTGGAATTTGATCGGCCCCGTGGTCGAGTCCTGCGTGAAGTCGGGAACGGTCTGTCCGAGCAGCAAGGTCATTCTCATTCTCCTGAATTCTACGCGCCGCGAGAGCCGGCGGCGCGGCGAAACCTAGCGCCGAAGGCGCGAAGATGGAATGGCGGGCGGGCGCGCGACACGTCTCGCGAAAGGCCGCCGCGAATCGGCGACCGCCAAATCGCCGCAAATTCGAGCGCCTTTTTCAAGGGCGCGGCCGCGTCACATTCCCGCGACAGGGCGGAAACGGGCCGGCCGCATTTTCGTCGCCTTCGCGATTCTCTGCGTCTGATCAGCGTCTTACAGGCGCGCAAACGCGATGCGCGATAAATCTGTCCGTCGCCGCGCAATTCCCCTGTCGCAACGAGGCCGCAATCTTGTTACATTATTCAAGTGACGGAATCTTAAGGACGAATGCGTTAACCTCGCCGGGCGGCGCCTTCAGGACGGAAGCCTTCAGGGCGGAACAAGACCGGGCGGGGCGGGAGACGCGATGGACGGGCTGGAAAGACGGAGCGGCGAGGACGAACGTTAGCAGGGTTGCCATGAGACTGGCGGTTCAACAAAGGTCGGAAGCAAGGGACGCGCAGGCTTGCGCGGCGGCTTGGCGGTCCCACATGAACAGCATGGCGACTATGGGGTTTGTCAGCGACGGCTTTCCCGCTTTCCTCGGGGCGTCCGCCGCCGAATTCAAGAC
>JBFXBB010000055.1:0-11926 GCA_050183685.1 Amphiplicatus sp. | reverse complement strand
CCGTCATCGTCGGCCTCAATTCGGCGCGCCGCGCGGGCCTTTCGCCTGACTGGTCGCGCGGGCGTCTTTCGCTAAAGCAGATCGACTTCGCGGCCGCCGGGATGCGCGCAGCGCCGCGCGCGGCGCGGAAGATCATCGCGCTGCACCACCCGATTCTGCCCGGTCCCGGCCGGGCCGGCGTCAATATCGTCGCGCGGGCGCGCACAGCGCTCGCCGCCTTTGCGGCGGCAAAGACCGATCTCATCCTGACAGGCCATGTCCACGTCGCCGAAGCAGGCGTGTACAGCGCCGAAGGCGCTTCCATGATTATTGCGCGCGCCGGCACCGCAACATCAACGCGCCTGAGAGGCGAAGCGCCGTCCTACAATCTCATCTGCGGCGACAATACCAATATTACAATCACGATCAGCCGATTCGCAGGAACGGGATACACAGTGGCCGCGCGGCGCCGTTTTGTGAAGGAGCACGGATGCTGGCGCGAGACGCCGCCCGCTCTCGACGAGGCGTAGGAACTATCGTCTGGAAAAATCTGTTCCTTGGCGGATGAAAAAAGCTCTTGCCTTTATCAACGTGAATGCCGGCGCAGTCGCCGCCGCCGGCGTCGAAGCCATAATCGCCGCGCTCCATGAAAGCTGCGCCGACGCTGGCTGGCGAGTTGAGATTTTGAGCGGCGAGGCGATGAATATCGAGGAGGAGGCGAAAAAAACGCGCGGCTATGACGCCTTGATCAGCGTCGGCGGCGACGGGACGCATCTTTGCATCGCCGAGGCGGCGATTGACCTTGACGCGCCGCTGCTCGCCCTCCCCGCCGGCACGGTCAATCTTTTCTGCCGAGATCTCGGTCTTCCCATGAACCTTAAAGAAGCAATCGCGACCGGTCTTGCCGCGCGGCCTCGCCGCATCGATGTCGGCAGAATTGAAACTGCTGAGAAGGGCGCGCGCTATTTTCTGAATAATATCGTTTTTGGCGCCTATGCCGAACTCGCGGAGGCTCGGGAAGGCCTTCGCGATGGAGAAACCTTGGACGACATGAATTTTGCGCTCGTCGCAGGCGCGCAAGCGATCGCGCACGCCGCCGATATTGACTATGTCGTCAGGCTTGGCGGGGAGGAGCTGGTTCATGCCGGCGCCGCCGTCGTCATTTCCAACAATGCGTTTACGGAAGCGGTCGATCTCATTCCCCGTCGCGCGCGCATCGACAAGGGGCGGCTCGCCATATATTTCCTCCGTGCAAAGAATGGACTCGGTTTCATGGCGCGGCTGATCGAGTTTCTGTCGACAGCCGGAGACGCTCCGGCGGGGCGCGAAGGCGAGCGCTGCCAGGTCGCCGCAAGCAATGGCCCGACTATTTTCACCCTCGACGGAGAACCTGAGGAGTCGGCCGCGCCGGTCGCGATGTCGGCGCTCGCCGGCGCATTGCCCGTTCTGGCGCCTTGATATCCCCGCTTTCGGAAATCGGCCTCGATTTCCGAAAGCGAGGGACGTAAAATCGCGCTATGAGAGTCATCTCAACGGCCGTTCTGGTCCTCGCCGCCTCTCCTGCATGGGCGGAGGTCGGCGCCGATTGTGCGCTCAAGGGATTTTCACTCCACGGCGACGTCAAGATCGTCGAGAGCTTTCCTGATCTAAAAGTCCGGATCGTCGACAGCGTCCCTGATCTAAAGGTCGACATCGTTGACAGCTTTCCGGAGAAGTGCGGAGAATGGAGATTCGTCGACAGCTTTCCCGATTTCACGATTAAATTCGTCGACAGCTTTCCGGACCTAAAGATTCAATATGTCGAGAGCTTTCCTGGCCTCCCCTGAGCGCCGCCTGGAAGCCGTGACAGCATCGTGTGGAGGTCGGCCATGAGCGAGACGCGCGCGCCCAATATGAATTACCGCCTGTCCGCCGACGAACGCGCCGAACTTGCGCCCTATGGCGAGGTCAAACATCATGACGCCGGCGACGTTCTCTTCGACGAAGGCGATCGCAGCGTCGACCTCTGCGTCGTGCTTTCAGGACAACTCGACGTTCTTCTGTTCGAAGACGGCGAGGAGCGGCGCGTCGGCTGGCTCGAACCGTCTCAGTTCTCCGGCGACGTTTCGCTGGTGACGGGACGCCCGTCTCTCGTTCGGGGCGTCATGACGAAAGCGGGCGAGGTTCTTCATGTCCCGCCCGCCTCGCTGCAACGCCTGCTCGTCGAGCGCTCCGATCTGTCCGACGCCTTCGTGACAACGTTTATCGCGCGGCGCGCCTGGGCGCGCGCGCAAGGCCGGGCGAGCGTCGTTCTTGTCGGGCTCGCCTTCGATCGCGACGCCTTCGCGCTGCGCGATCTCCTGGTAAAGCACGACGTGCCGCATCACTGGGTCGAGGCCGACGCCGATCCCAAGGCGGCGACGATTCTCGATCGCCTTGGCCTTACGCCGGCCGACACGCCCCTTCTCGTCACCGGCTCGAAAACGATCCTTAAAAAACCATCGCCCACCGAAGCGAGCCTTGCGCTCGGACTCGATCTCCTGCCTGACGGCGCCTGCGCCGATGTCGTCATCATCGGCGCAGGGCCCGGCGGACTCGCCGGCGCCGTTTACGCCGCCTCGGAAGGGCTCGCCGTGCTCGTCGTCGACGCCTCAGCGCCTGGCGGTCAGGCTGGACTCTCGTCAAAAATCGAGAACTATCTCGGCTTTCCGTCCGGCGTGTCAGGCCGCGAGCTTGCCGATCGCGCAACCATCCAGGCGCAGAAATTCGGCGCGCGCATCGCCGCGCCCGCGCGAGTCGAGGCGCTGACGAGGGAGAATGGCGATTATCGCATCGTCCTCGCCGACGGACGGAGCTTCAAGAGCCGGGCGGTTGTCATCGCCTCGGGCGCCGACTACCGCCGACTGCCGATCGAGGAATGCGCGCTCTATGAAGGTCGTGGAATTTATTATGGCGCGACCGCGATGGAAGGCCAGCTTTGCAAGGGCGCAAAAGCAGTGATCGTCGGCGCCGGCAATTCCGCCGGCCAGGGCGCAACGTTCCTGTCCAAGCATTGCGAAGAAACGCATGTCGTCTATCGGCGCGCCGATATCCGCGAGACGATGTCCGACTATCTCGTGCGCCGCCTCGAAGAGACGCCGAATATCCGCCTTCATCCCTCCTCGTCGGTCGTCGCGCTTGCGGGCGACGGGCGGCGCCTGCATGCTGTCCGCATAAAGAATGAGGGGGGGGAAGAAACGATCGGCGCGCCGTTCCTTTTTCTTTTCATTGGGGCCGAGCCTTGCACAGGTTGGCTAGACGCGGAACTCGCCCGCGACGGCGACGGCTTTTTGAAAACCGGCGGCGACATCGCGCCGATCGAGCTGGTCAAAGCCGGCTGGCCGCTCGACCGCATGCCGGGCTATTACGAGACGAGTTGGCCCAAGGTCTACGCCGTCGGCGATGTACGCTCGGGCTCCGTCAAGCGCGTCGCGTCGAGCGTCGGCGAGGGGTCAGCCGTCGTCGCCTTGATCCATCGCGCGCTAGCGGAAAGGCCGGCTTAGGACAGGCGGCGAGCGGACGACCCTCATCGTCGGGCTGACAAGGCGTAAAACGCCCTCACGAAGGAGGGCCGCGGCGGCGCTGATTTATCAACCGCCCATTGGGGCGGCGCTCGAAATGGGGGCGGCGCTCGGAATGACGAGGGGGAAAATCCGTCCCCGACAGGGCGCCGGCGCCGCTCCGACATGACGCGGCCGGCCTAAAGGAAGAGCGGCCGCTTGCCGGGCTTGGCGGGCGCCCCTAAAATGCCTGCCGGGCATTATTGGCGAAAAATCCGTGAAAGGGGAGCTCTCACCATGACGAAGACAACATTATTCCTGTGCGCAACGGCGCTCGCCGCGCTGTCGGGTCCGGCTTTTGCGCAAAAGCGCGTCGATTATGAGCGCGGCTCGACCAAGAATCTCGAAATGCCGAGATGCGCCAAAAGCCTTGGCTCGGTGTCGCTGACCGACGGCGACGGACATGGCTGGACGGCTTATAATCTCGGCGCGCCTTCGGTGCTGATCAAAGCCTTCGTCAGCCGTTCGGGCTGCTTCACGCTGGTCGATCGCGGCGCCGGACTTTCGGCGCTACAAAAAGAGCAGGCGCTCGCGGCTGGCGGCAGCCTGCAAAAACAGTCGAATGTGGGCGCGGGGCAGGTCAAAGCCGCCGATTACGTGCTCGTCGCCGATATCGCGAACACCGACAATAACGCAGGCGGCAGCGCCGTCGGCGGCGTCGCCGGCGCCGTTATCGGCGGGCGCGTCGGCGGCCTTCTCGGCGGGATCAAGACGAAGCGCGTCGAGGCGCAGACCGTTCTTACCTTGATGAATGTCCGCACCTCCGAGATCCAGGCGACGGCGGAAGGCTCGGCCTCAAAAAAGAATATCGGCTTTGCGGCGGGCGGCGGCTACGGCTTTGCGGGCGCAGTCGGCGGCGGCTATGACGACACCGACGTCGGCAAGGTCGTCACCTACGCCTTCCTCGACGCCTATCGCCAGATCGTCGGCCAACTCGGCGGCCTGCCGGACGACGCCGCCGCCGCGGCGCCGAAGGAAGCGTTCAAAGTGGCCTCGAAATCGGTCGTCCTGCGCCGTTCGCCCTCATCCTCCTCAAGCGCCGTGCGCGACCTCGACAAGGGCGACATGGTCTACCCTTCCGGCGCAAAAGAAGACATGTGGTGGGAGGTCGAGGACGAGAACGGCAATATCGGCTGGGTCGAAAATGACGATTTGAAGCCGGTGCAATAGCAGGCCGGCCCTTGCCCGGGGCCAGCCTTTCCTCTATAGAGCGCGCTTTCCGAATTCGCGCATAGCGAATAGAGAATAGCGAATAGAAACAAAGGGTTGACCCTCTATTCGTTACTCCCTATTCGCTATTCGCCTCTCTAAAGGTCGAAAATCATGGCCGAGGCTGACGTTTTTTATTGCGAGGTCCGCGCACGCACGGGCACCGGGAGCGCGCGCGCCGATCGCCGCGAGGGCTTCGTGCCGGGCGTTCTTTATGGCGGGGGCAAGGAGCCGGTCGCCGTCCGCCTGCGCTATAATGAAGTCGCCAAGGCGCATTTCGCCGGCCGGATGAAGTCGCATCTCGCCAAGATCGACGTCGCCGGCCAGAACGAGCTGCAACCGGTCCTTCCCCGCGAGGTGCAGGTCGATCCGATCAAGGACATGCCGATCCATGTCGACCTCATGCGCGTAGACGCGACGACCCGCATCGACGTCGAGGTCCCCGTGCGCTTCCTCAATGAGGGCGTTTCACCCGGCCTCAAACGCGGCGGCGTTCTTAATATCGTGCGTCACACGGTGGAGCTTTACGCGCCGGCGACGGCGATTCCGGAATATCTCGAAGCCGATGTCGGCGGACTCGATATCGGCGATGCGGTCCATATCTCCTCGATCAAGCTTCCAGAGGGCGTGACGCCGACCATCACCGACCGCGACTTCACGATCGCGACCATCGCCGCGCCGACCGTCTTCCGCGCCGAGGACGAAGCCGCCGCCGCGCCGGCCGAAGGCGCCGAACCCGCCGAAGGCGAGGCCAAGGACGAAGGCGAGGCCAAGGAATAGCCCGCGGGTTTCGACGCCCCTCCGATCGGCTGACGACGGACGATACTCCTCCCGCCTTGTCGCGAGGAGGTCTTTTAAAGGCGCGCGATGGCGGACGGCATTCTTCTCCTTGTCGGACTCGGCAATCCGGGCGCGAAGCATAGCCGTCATCGACACAATGTCGGATTCATGGCGGTCGATGCGATCGCCGAGGCGCATCGCTTCGGGCCGGCGCGGTCGAAATTCCGCGGGGAGATCGCGGATGGCGCGCTCGGTTCCCGCAAGACCCTCATCCTGAAGCCGGCAACCTTCATGAATCTTTCCGGCCAGTCCGTCGGCGAAGCCGCGCGCTTCTATAAAATACCGCCCAAGGACGTCATCGTCTTTCACGACGAACTCGACCTTGTCGCCGGCAAGGTCAAGGCGAAGACTGGCGGCGGGATCGCCGGCCATAACGGACTTCAATCGATCGCAGAACAGATCGGCCCAGATTTTCGACGGGTAAGGATCGGCATCGGCCATCCGGGCGACAAATCGCGGGTAACCGGGCATGTGCTCGGCGATTTCGCCAAAGCCGATGAGGACTGGCTCCTCCCCCTCCTTGCGGCGATTGCGGCCGCGGCGCCGGCGCTTGTCGAGAGCGACGCGAAATTCACCGCCGCGCTGGCGCTTCGCCTTGCGCCGCCGAAACCGAAAAAAGAACCGCCCGTCGAAAGGCGCGCGGAGACGAAGGACTAAGCGTCATGGGCTTTAAATGCGGAATTGTCGGCTTGCCGAATGTCGGCAAGTCGACCTTGTTCAACGCGCTGACGCGGACGGCGGCGGCGCAGGCCGCGAACTATCCCTTCTGCACCATCGAGCCGAATATCGGCGATGTCGCGGTGCCGGAAGAGCGGCTCCTAAAGCTCGCCACAATCGCGAAGTCGAAAGAGATCGTCCCGGCGCGGATGCAGTTCGTCGATATTGCGGGACTCGTCAAAGGCGCCTCCAAGGGCGAAGGGCTCGGCAATCAGTTCCTGGCCAATATTCGCGAGGTCGACGCGGTCGTCTATGTGCTGCGCTGCTTTGACGATGACGACGTCGCCCATGTCGCCGGCAAGGTCGACCCAATCGCCGATTTCGAGATCGTCGAGACGGAGCTTATGCTCGCCGATCTCGACAGTCTCGAAAAGCGCCGCGGCAATCTGGAGAAAAAGGCGAAGGGGGGAGACAAGGAGGCGAAGGCGCAGCTTGCCCTTGTCGACAAGGCGCTCGCAGCGCTTTCGGACGGAAAGCCCGCGCGTTCGGTCGAGATCGCCGAGGAGGACAAAAGGGCCTGGAAGGGCCTCCAGCTTCTGACCGCGAAGCCCGTGCTTTTCGTCGAGAATGTCGATGAGGCTTCGGCCGCGACGGGCAATGACTATTCGCGCGCCGTCGAGGCCCGCGCCGCGAAGGAAGGCGCCGCCGGCGTTGTGATCTCGGCGAAGATCGAGGCCGAACTCGCCCAGCTCGACGAGGCCGAGCAAGGGGAATATCTCGCGAGCCTCGGCCTTGAGGAGCCTGGCCTCAACCGGCTGATCCGGGCTGGCTACGCGCTTCTCGGCCTCCAGACCTATTTCACCGCGGGACCTAAGGAGGCCCGCGCCTGGACCATCCCGAAAGGCGCGACGGCGCCTGAGGCGGCGGGCGTCATCCACAGCGATTTCGAAAAGGGCTTCATCCGCGCCGAGACGATCGCCTATTCGGACTATGTCGCGCTTGGCGGCGAGGTCCCGGCGAAAGAAGCCGGCAAGATGCGCCTTGAAGGCAAGGACTATCTCGTCAAGGACGGCGACGTGATGACGTTCCGCTTCAACGCTTAAAGCGCCGGGCGCCTTAAGCCTTAATGTTCGACGTCCGACCAGATCTCGCGATAGGACCAGTAAAGGACGCCGGCGAGGATCAGGAGATAGATGAACGTCATGACGCCGAGTTTTTTCCTCGCCTCCATCTTTGGTTCGGCGGCCCAGGAAAGGAATTCGACGACGTCCTTCGCATATTGCTCGACCGTCTCCGGCGCCTCGTCGACATAATCGACGATCCCGTCCGACAGCGGCGGCGTCATGGCGAGGACGCCGCCCGGCGGGACCTCGACGCCTTCGGCTGGATGGCCTTCCTCGTTGCGATACTGCTCTTTCAAATATTGCGACATGTCGCCGGGAAAATAGGGATTGTAGTGCTGGGCGGGCGTGATGCTCACTATCTCCGGCGCAGACTGATAGCCCGTCAGCAGGCTATAGACATAATCCGGTCCGTGATGGCGCGCCTTCATGATGAGCGAGAGATCGGGCGGCAGCGCGCCGTTATTCGCCATGCGCGCTTGCTGGTGATTGCGATACGGACCCGGAATGCGGTCAGACGCGGCCGGGGCGCGCTCAAACATGTCGCCGCTCTCGTCAGGGCCGTCCGTGACCTGATATTTATAATTTGCGGCGATCGCCTTCACCGCGGGATTTTCATTCGGATTTGAGCAATCGACATTTTCGGGCATCCCTTCGGGACAAGCCGCGAGATGGAAAGGTCCGCCCTTATCGCCGAGATTACGGAAGGCGATGAGATCAAGGCTGTGGCAATTCGAGCAGACCGTCTCGTAAACTTGGAATCCGCGCTGCAAGGCGGCCGGATCATAAGTCCCGAAGACGCCCGAGAAATGCCAGTGCTCGTGCTTCAACGGCGCGGTCTTCGCCGATGAGGCGAAGGCGGGCGCAGCCCCGAACAGGACGGCGAGCGCGAGAAACAGGGCGGTCGTCTTTTTCATCGCGCTCACTCCGCAGCTTGCGTCTGGCCGCCGGTCGCGGCGGGTTTGTGCTGTTTCAACACCGCTTCGGAGATCGATTTCGGCAGCGCCTTCGGTTTTTCAAGAACGCCAAGGAGCGGCAGGATGATCAGGAAGAAGGCGAAATAATAAGCGGTCGCGATTTGGGCGAAGAGCACATAGCTCCCCTCCGCCGGCTTGCCGCCGAGATAGCCAAGCGCAACGCAAGCGATGACAAACAGCGCAAACCAGAGCTGCGCCGTCGGCCGGTAGCGCATCGAGCGTATTTTCGAGGTGTCGAGCCAGGGCAGGAAGAACAGGATGATGATCGAGGAGAACATCACGATCACGCCGCCGAGCTTCGAGGAGATGAAGAGGAAGTTGAAATTGATCGCGCGCAGCATCGCGTAGAAGGGCAGGAAATACCATTCGGGCACAATATGAGCCGGCGTCGAAAGCGGATTCGCCGGAATATAGTTGTCCGGGTGGCCGAGCCCGTTGGGATTGAAGAAGACGAAAACCGAGAAGAAGAGGAGGAAGAGGACGATCGCGAAGCTGTCCTTCACCGTGTAGTAGGGATGGAAGGGCACGGTGTCCTTCTTCGTTTTGACGCTGATCCCCGTCGGGTTGTTGTTGCCCGGGATATGCAATGCCCAGATATGGAGGATGACGACGCCGAAAATCAGGAACGGCAAGAGATAGTGCAGCGAGAAGAAGCGGTTCAACGTGGGATTGTCGACCGAGAAGCCGCCCCAAAGCAGCGTTCTGATCGAGTCCCCGACGAGCGGAATCGCCGAGAAGAGATTGGTGATGACCGTCGCCGCCCAGAAGGACATCTGCCCCCAGGGCAGCACATAGCCCATGAAGGCGGTCGCCATCATCAGGAGGAAGATGACGACGCCCAAAATCCACAGCATCTCGCGCGGTTCCTTATAGGAACCGTAATAGAGCCCGCGGAACATGTGGATATAAACGGCGAGAAAGAACATCGACGCCCCATTGGCGTGCACATAGCGCATCAGCCAGCCATAGTTCACGTCGCGCATGATATGCTCGACGCTGGCGAAGGCGTGGTCGACATGCGGCGTGTAATGCATCGCGAGGATGACGCCGGTCAAAATCTGGATGATGAGGAAGACGGCGAGAATGCCGCCGAAAGTCCACCAATAGTTCAAATTCTTCGGCGTCGGAAAATCGACGAAGCTGTCATAGCCGAGCCGAACGATCGGCAGGCGCTTGTCGAGCCAGCGCTCGATCGCCGTTCCCGGCTTGTACGTCGACTCGTGATGCATGGTCTCGTCGCTCATGGCGCGCCCCTAGCCGATCTTGATGACCGTGTCCGTAGTGAAAGCGTAAGGCGGCACGAGAAGATTCTCCGGCGCCGGCCCTTTGCGAATGCGTCCCGCGAGATCGTAATGCGATCCGTGGCACGGGCAGAACCAGCCGTCATAATCGCCGCGCGTTTCGCCTTGCGACGTGCCGAGCGGCACGCAGCCAAGATGCGTGCAGACGCCGACGACGACGATATAAGCGGGATTGATCGTGCGATTCTCGTCGCTCGCCTCGGCCTTGCCCGAAATATTGTCGTTGCGCGCTTGGGGGTCCTTCAAAGCCGAAAGCGGCGTCGCCTCGGCCTCATGAATTTCTTCGGGCGTGCGGTGGCGAATGAAAACCGGCTTGCCCTGCCAGACGACCTTGATCGCCTGGCCGACGGCGAGGCTCGAAAGGTCGACTTCCTTGGTCGACAAAGCGAGCACCGATGCGTCGGGATTCATCTGATGGACGAGCGGGACGATGACGCCCGCCGCGCCCACGGCCGCAATCGACGCGCCGAAAATATGGATGAAATCGCGCCGCGTCGGCTCTTCGCCCTCGCTCGCGGCATGCGGATCGCTTGTCGCGCTCATCGCTCGTCCCTCACTCCATAGCCCCAAATGTCGGAAATTGCCGGCGGAATTGCGGGGGCTGTCTCGCATGCCTTATGAACCAAGTCCAGCGACAGGCGGAGTGCGGCGTAGGGTCGCGAAGGGCGCGCGCCCCTCCGGCGATTTGCTAGGAGTTTCAGGGCCATGCGGCTTGCGCTTTTCGAGCCGGACATCCCGCAGAATGTAGGCGCGGCGATTCGCGCGGCGGCCTGTTTCGGCGCCGGGGTCGATATCATCGGCCCCGCCGGCTTTCCGCTCGATTCGCGCCAGCTCCGCCGGGTCGCGATGGATTACGCGGCCCTCGCCTCGCCGAGGCTCCATGAGAGCTGGCGGCATTTTGCCGAAAGCCCGGCGCGGCGCGCGGCCCGGCTCGTGCTGCTCACGACCAAGGCCGCCGACAGCCTTTGGGATTTCGCCTTCACGCCCGATGATATCCTTCTTCTCGGCAGAGAAAGCGCCGGCGCGCCCGGCGCGCTTCATGAGGCCGCCGACGCCCGGCTCGCCATCCCGCTCGCGCCCGGCGCCCGCTCCCTCAATGTCGCGACGGCGGCGGCGATCGCCCTCGCCGAAGCGCGCCGCCAGATTGGCTGGCGCGCTTAGCGCCAGGAATTCGGCCGGCGCCCGGACCATAAGCCGCAAAGCTTGGGCCGGGATCGGCGCGGCAGGCCGCGCGCCGAGGTGTATGATCGCCGGCGCGGCGACAAGGGGGCCGCGCCTTTAAATGAGCGATGACGGTGAATAGGGACGAGCAAAGAAAAGCTGAAGCGAAGGCCTGGTTCGAGGCGTTGCAGAGCCGCCTCATCGCCGCCTTTGAGCAAATCGAGGACGAGGCCGGCGCGCTTTATGCCGGCATGGCGCCGGGCCGTTTCGAGCGCACGCCCTGGCGGCGCGGCGCCGAGCAAGGCGGGGGCGTGATGGCGCTCCTCCGCGGGCGCGTCTTCGAAAAGGCGGGCATTCACGTCTCGACCGTGTTCGGTGAGTTTTCACCGGAATTCAGGAAGGAGATTCCAGGCGCCGAGAAAGATCCGCGGTTTTGGGCCTCTGGCGTCTCTCTTATCGCCCACACCCGCAATCCGCACGCGCCCGCCGCCCATATGAACACGCGCATGATCGTGACGACAAAAACCTGGTTCGGCGGCGGCGGCGATCTGACGCCAATGCTCGACCGCTATCGCGGCCAGGACCATGTCGACACGCACGCTTTTCATGCGGCGATGAAGAAGGCGTGCTACCCGCATGACGTGGAGTATTATCCGCGCTTCAAGAAATGGTGCGACGCGTATTTCTTTCTGCCGCATCGCGGCGAGGCGCGGGGCGTCGGCGGCATCTTTTTCGACCGGCACGACTCAGGGGATTGGGACGCCGATTTCGCTTTCACGCGCGATGTCGGCGAGGCTTTCCTCGACATCTATCCGCGCCTCGTCGCGGCCCGCATGAACACGCCCTGGACCGAAGCGGACCGCGAAGAGCAGCTAATCCGTCGCGGCCGTTATGCGGAGTATAATCTCCTTTATGACCGCGGCACGCAGTTCGGCCTGAAAACCGGCGGCAATGTCGAGACGATTCTGTCGTCGCTGCCGCCCGAGGCGAAATGGCCTTAGGATCTTTAAAGAAAAGCGCGCCCCCCGTGGGGGGCGCGCGTCCGTTTCCTCCCAAAAAAGTAAACTTGCGGCTACCGCCCTCGAAACCCCGCAATGCCGGTG
>JBFXBB010000054.1:0-11944 GCA_050183685.1 Amphiplicatus sp. | reverse complement strand
ATCGGCGTCCGCCTTTGTCGCTTTGCGGTCTTTCAGGATTTTTTGATAGGCGTGGTTGACCTTCTGCGCGGCGAGGATGGCGGCGCGCTCGATATCGTCGTCGAGATCGAGGGCGGCGATGGTGTCGGGATGGACCGCCTTGATGCGCGCCTTATAGGCCTTGCGGATTTCCTCGATCGAGGCGTCCGCCGCGATGCGGAGAATTTCATAGGGGTCATAGGCGCGCCTGAATCGCCGCGCCGCGTCGGGCCTTTCTTTCCTTTCCGATTTCGGCGCCTCTTCTTGTCGTGGCGTTTCGGCGTCCTCGGCGGGCTTTTCGGTTCTGTCGGGTTCAGGCTCGACCGCCTTTTCGACGATGCTGACAATGCTCGTCTTGGCGAGGAACATCATCGAGCCGTCGGCGCGGCGGGCCGGGATGAAGGCGCGCTGGTCGTTCAGAAGGTCGATGAGGCGCTCCTCGACATGAAGAAAGACCGCCGCGTCGAACGGCGCCGCGCCGGCGAGCGAGACCGCGACCGGCGTCGGTTTTTTGAAGCGGTAGGCGCCCGATTTGTCGAACATTGAGGCTTCTCGGCTCGATTGGCGGGTTTCATTGCGGCTTCGGCGCCAGATTTACCCTGCGCCAATTTGGGACAGGCCCGGGGCGTTTCCAATTGGACGCCCGGGGGGCTAAATCCCGCTTATGCGCTCGAACCCGGTGAGAATTTGGCTTTTCGCGATAAGCGCGCTCATCGCGCTGATGGTCATCGTCGGCGGGGCGACGCGGCTGACCGATTCGGGGCTCTCGATCACCGAATGGCGGCCGGTCGCCGGCGCGGTTCCGCCTTTGAACGAGGCGGCATGGCGAAGCGAATTCGAGAAATATCAGCGCATTCCGGAATATGATCTCGTCAATCGCGGCATGAGCCTTGGCGCGTTCAAGGAAATCTATTGGTGGGAGTGGGGGCACCGCTTTCTCGGCCGGCTCATCGGCGTCGCTTTTCTCCTGCCATTGATCTTCTTTGCGGCGACGGGCCGCATCGGGCGCGCGCTCGGGGCGAAGCTGTTCGGGCTTTTTGCGCTCGGCGGCGCGCAAGGCGCGCTCGGCTGGTTCATGGTGCAGAGCGGCCTGACCGAGCGTGTCGATGTCAGCCAATACCGGCTCGCGGCGCATCTGGCGCTCGCGCTGTTGCTCCTTGCCTTGACGTTCTGGATGGCGCTTGGTTTGCGCGCCCCGCCCGCCGGAATCTCGCCGATCGAAAGCGGGAGACGCCGCTTGTCGCTCGGCGCCTTCGCGCTCGCCGCCGCCGTTTATTTCCAGATGATCCTCGGCGCTTTTGTCGCGGGGCTCAGGGCCGGGCGCGCGATCAATAGCTGGCCCTTGATGAACGGCGAAATCTTTCCGAGCGGCTATTTCAGCGCGCGCCCGCGTCTCGCGGACCTCTTCGAGACGATACCCGCCGTGCAGTTCAACCACCGGCTCGGCGCCTATCTCGTCGCGGCGGGCGCCCTTTGGTTCTTTCTCGCGGCGCGCAAGACGCCGGCGGCGGGGGCGGCGAGGCTCGTCCTTATCGCGGTCCTCGGGCAAATCACGCTCGGCGTCGCGACGCTTCTTGCGGCGAGCCCTTTATGGCTCGGCCTCTTGCATCAGGCGGGCGCGCTCGGCGTTCTCGCGGCCGCGCTCTATGCGGCGCACAGAACGGCGAATGGCGCGGCTCAGGGGGCGTCGGGCGCGCGGATGCCGATGTCGAGGCCGGGCGCCTCCTCCGTCTGAGCGCCGAGACCGCGCAGATTGGCCGGAACGCCGAATTTCAGGGCGAGCGCGTCGGCGAGCGCTGTGACGGGCGCAAGGCGGATGACCGGCGCCGTCCCCGCCGTCGCGAGCGCGAGGACGCCGTCGCGGTAAAGCCCGCCGAAATTGCCGGCGCCGACGCCCATGACGGACGCCGCCGCGACGCCGTCATTTTCGAAAGACGCGCCGAGCGTCACGATTCCAAGCGCGCGCCCGTCCTCGCGGTCGAAGACATGCACGCGCGCGCCGTCAAAGAGATAAAGATAGCCGCAGCATTCCTCCGTAGGCCCCCCTTCGACAAGGCCGCTATAGGTGAGGCCGAGGCTGAGGGGATTTTCGACATGCGATTTGACCAGCGGCGCCTCGCCGATCGCGCCCGATCGATCGATGCGATAAATGTCGCCCTTTTCGGTCGCGGCGAAGATCGCGCGGTCGACATCGTCGGCGACGCAGGCCGTAAAGCCGCCGCGAAAGGGCGTGAACCTTTCTTTGGCGTCCGCCGTCTCTTCGCCGGATGCGACAAGATGCGAGGCAAGGCCGCTCCTTCGCGCGCGGTGAACGAGCAGCGCCTCGCCGCTCTCGTCGCGGCCGAGGCAGAAGCCGCGGTCCTCGGCCATGCCGGGAACAAAAAAAGCGGGCGTCGAAATGAGCGAACGGCTGGCGTTGTCGATCGCATAAAAGCTGATCCCGCCATCGGCGCCCGCGCCCGTCGAGACGGCCGCGTAACCCTGCGCCTTCTCGCCGGCGCCCGTATAGGAAACCGCGATCCCCGTCGCCTTGATGTCGTCGGCCCGCGCCGCCTCGGCGCCGTCCTCGATATTGAAGGCGACTAGACCGTTCTCGCTCGCCGCGATGAGGAGGCCGCGGAAGGGCAGGGTCGGGTGCGTCCAGAAGGCGATCCCCGTCACTTCGGCGTCAAAGGCGCCATACTGATCGGCGACGGCGATCTCGACGGCCGGCGCGGCCGGCGGCGGCTCTTCTTTGTCGCCGCAAGCCGCGAGCATGGCGAAAAGGGCGAGCGGCAAGCGATATTTCATGAGCGTCTCGTGGAGTAATTTCTGCTTGGGCATGTAGCGCGACGTGACCGCCGCCGTCATCCCATCGCCCGACAAAATGATGTACTATAGTACCACATTTATAAGCTCCTGTTTTTAAAGATTTGTTTCGAACATGCTTGACCCAAATGAAGGGACGGCGTACAGGGCGCCGCTTCTGACCCTGGGCTCGCCCGGGGGAGCTTTTTTGAAACCCGGGATTTTGCCGTCATGAAAACCTATTCCGCCAAGCCAGCCGATGTCGACAAGAAATGGGTGCTGATTGACGCCGAAGGGCTTGTCGTCGGCCGGCTCGCCTCGCTCATCGCCATGCGCCTTCGCGGCAAGCACAAGGCGATGTACACGCCGCATATCGATTGCGGCGATCATGTCGTCGTCGTCAACGCCGAGAAGGTCGCCTTCACTGGCAGGAAGCTCAAGGACAAAGTCTTTTACTGGCACACGGGCTATCCGGGCGGGATCAAGGAGCGCACGATGGATAAGATCCTCGGCGGCGCCCATCCAGAGCGCGTCCTCGAAAAAGCCGTCGAGCGCATGATGCCGAAGGATTCTCCGCTCGCGCGTTCGCAAATGACGAATCTGCGCATCTATGCCGGCGCCGATCATCCGCATGCGGCCCAAAGCCCGGAGCCGCTCGACGTCGCCGCGATGAACCGCAAGAACAAGAAGGACGCCTAAGAGATGAGCATGACATCGCTTGAAGGCTTGAAAGACGCGGCGGCCGAGGCCGGCATGATCGAGGCCGAAGCCCCGCCGCCGGAGCCGAAGATCGACTCGCAGGGCCGGGCCTATGCGACCGGCAAGCGGAAGACCGCCGTCGCGCGCGTCTGGATCAAGCCGGGCGCCGGGCGCATTGTCGTCAATCACAAGGACCATGCCGACTATTTCGGTCGGCCGGTTTTGCAGATGATCATCAAGCAGCCGCTCGAAGTCGCGGAACGCAAGGACCAGTTCGACGTGTTTTGCACGGTGACGGGCTCGGGGCCGTCGGGCCAGGCGGGCGCCGTTCGTCACGGCATTGCGCGCGCGCTCACTTTTTATGAGCCCGGCCTGCGCGCCGTTCTGAAGAAGGGCGGGTTCCTGACGCGCGACAGCCGCGTCGTCGAGCGCAAGAAATACGGCCGCAAGAAAGCCCGGCGCAGCTTCCAGTTCTCGAAGCGTTAGGGCGCAATATTTCGGTCGACGCCTGCGGCCCATCCTTCGTGACGCGGCCCTTAGGGGCCGCTCCTCAGGATGAGGCCCGTTATGTTGCAGCAAAGGAAAGCCTCATCCTGAGGAGCGGGCAAAGCCCGCGTCACGAAGGATGGGCTGCGGGCGTGCCGATCGAGATAATCGCCCGGCGCTCTAGCGCTATTTCGCGCGCTTGCTTGCGCCGACGGGCTGAAGACGCGCGGGCGCCTTTGTCAGCGCCTGGACGATTTCTTGTTCTTCTTCGTTTCTAAGGCGCCGGAAGAGCTTGTCCGCGCGCGCGCTGCGCGATCTCGGGGTCGAGCCGAGACGCAAAAAAAGATCCTGTGTCGATAGGTCGATCCGGCTCACCGAGGGCCCCCGCCTTAATAATCATTTAGGAAATCGTCAGACCAATTGGTTAACGAAAAGTTAAGAGCGTTACGCCTTCACCTTCACATAGCTTCCCGGCGCGTCTTCGATCGCGGCGAGCGCGCCGTCGCCCGGCCGTCTCGCCGGGACCCTGCCGGGACTGGCGTGGTTCAGCCATTCCATCCAGTAAGGCCACCAGGAGCCTTGACGGCGCGTCGCGCCCGCCTTCCACGCTTCGACCGTCTCGGGCAGGGCCGCATTCACCGAGTGATGATATTTGCGCCTAGCCGGGTGGTTGACGACGCCGGCGATATGGCCCGAGCCCGCCAGCATGTAAGTGACGTTCTTGTGGCCTGGACCGCCGAAGAGCCGCGCCGTTCTGTAGACGGAATTATGCGGTGCGATATGGTCGGTCTCGCCCGCCTGCATGAAGATCGGAATCTTCACGTCGGCGAGGTCGAGCTTTTCGCCGTCGACGACCATTTCGCCCTCGGCGAGACGATTATGCTGGTAGAACTCGCGAAGATAGAAAAGATGCACGCCCTTCGGCATCCGCGTCGCGTCGGAATTCCAATATAGAAGGTCGAATTTCGCGGGGTCCTTTCCCTTCATGTAGTTGTCGATGACAAAGGACCAGATGAGGTCGTTCGAGCGCAGCATGTTGAAGGTCGTCGCCATTGCGCGGCCCTCAAGCACGCCGCCCGCCGCATCCATCTGCTTTTCGATCGCGTCGAGCTGCTGATCGTCGACGAAGAGAAGGAGGTCCCCCGATTCCTTGAAATCGGCCTGGGCGGTCAAGAAGGTCGCGGTTTTGATGCGCTCGTCGCCGCGCCGCGCCATCAGGGCGAGCGCGGTCGAGAGCATCGTTCCGCCGATGCAATAGCCGATCGCGTCTACCGATTCCTCGCCAGTCGCCTTGCTGACCGCGTCGAGCGCCTCGAAGAGGCCTTGACGGATGTAGTCCTCGAAGGTTTTGTGGCCGAGTTCCGGACCCGGATTGACCCAGGAAACGATGAACACCGTCCGGCCCTGTTCGACCATCCAGCGGATGAAGGAGTTCTGCGGCTGGAGATCGAGGATATAATATTTGTTGATCCAGGGCGGAAAGATGAGGAGCGGGCGTTTCGCAACTTCCTCCGTCATCGGATCATACTGAATAAGCTGCATGATCTCGTTTTGATAAACGACCTTGCCCGGCGTCGTCGCGATATTCTCGCCGAGCTTGAAAAAATCGAGATCGGCCTGGCGGATGGCGAGCGCGCCGTGGCCCCGATCGAGATCGTCGAGCAGGTTTTTCACGCCCTTGAGAAGGTTCTCGCCCTTCGTCTCGATCGTCGTCTCAATCACTTCCGGATTGAGCACCGGGAAATTGGTCGGCGCGATCGCGTCGAGAAATTGTTGGGTGTAGAATTCGGCGCGTTTCTTTTCATGCTCGTTCATGCCTTCGAGGCTCGCGACCGTGCCGCGCAGCCATTTGGCGTAGGTGAGATAGGACTGCTTGATGAAGTCGAGGAGCTGATTGTCGCGCCAGGCCGGATGCGAAAAGCGTTTGTCGCCGGGTTCGGGTTCGATCGCCGGTTTGATCTCCTCGCCGGCCATGCGGCGCGAGGCCGCCGCCATCAGCTTGGCGAAGTCGCCCCAGAGATTGAATTGCCGCTGCATCACCGTGCCGGGGTCGGCGGCGAGCCCTGTCATCACTTCTTGGATGGCCTCGCCGACATTCAAGGGGTCGGCGGCGGACGCCTCGCCCGTCGTCGACAGGGTCCTGGCGTTCTTAACGAAATATTCGCGGACGACGTCCTGGCTCTTGCCGGTGATTTCGGCCAAATATTCGGAAAGCGAATCGAAATCGTCCAAGAGGCTTTTTCGCCCGCCGTCGCCGGGCGGCGCCGAGGCGGCGTCCGCCTTCGGCTTCGCCGCCGGGGCGTCGGCGCTTGCGGGCTTCGGCGCCGCCGATTTGCGGGCCCGGCGTTTGCGCGTCGGCGCGGCGTTTTCGCTATCGGTCTGTTTGGCTTGCGTCATTGGGCTCGATGTGGGTTATGTGTGAGACGTATATAGATATAGATCGTGGCGCCTATGGGAGCAAAAATGAACGCCGCGCGCTTCATCGCTGGGCTGGTGTTCGCCGGCGGTTCTCTTGCCGGCTGCGCCGGCCTTGCGCGTCTCGCGCCGCCGGGCGTTATCAAATATGAGGATCTTGCCGGCGGCGAGCCGACGGACCCGGTGATGAAGGCGCATATAGAGGCCCGCCGGGCCGAGAGCCGCGAGGCGTTCCCCGATATCAGCGCGACGCCCTCGGAAAAACCGCCGGCGCTGAGCCTTGCGCAGCGCGATGAAGCGGCCGCCGGCCTCCGCGAGGCGCGCGACGCGCTCGCCGCCGCCATCGCCGAAGACCGCGCGGAGGCGAGCTTTGAGCGCGAGACGGGCGTGAAGCTCCCCGGCGACGACGAGGCCGCGGCGCGCCGCCTCGAAGAAGCCCAAGAAGCCCTCGCCGACGCCGTCGCCCGCGACGAAGCCGCCGCAAGGCGCGAACGGGGCCTGCCGCCGCGCCAGACCGACAAAAAAGACAAGAACGAGCCCTAAATAACGAGTTCCGAATTATGCCGAGTCCTGATGAGTTCTATCGGATAAAACGCTTGCCGCCTTATGTCTTCGAGGAAGTGAATGCGCTGAAAGCGCGGCTTCGCGCGGAAGGCCGCGACGTCATCGATTTCGGCATGGGCAATCCCGACATGGCGACGCCGCCGCATATTGTCGAGAAGCTCATCGAGACGGCGAGAAAGCCCCGCACCAACCGCTATTCGGCCTCGAAGGGAATCCCCGGACTTCGGCGTTCGATCGCGCGCTATTATGAGCGGCGCTTCCATGTGAAGCTCGATCCGGCGCGCGAAGTCATCGCGACTCTCGGCTCCAAGGAGGGCTTCGCCAATCTTGCTCAGGCGATGACCGCGCCGGGCGACGTCATCATCGCGCCCGACCCCGCTTACCCGATCCACGCTTACGGCTTCATCATCGCCGGGGGCGTCATCCGCGCGGTGCCGGCGCCGAGCCCCGAGGCCTATCTTTCCGGCATGAGCCGCGCGATCGCGCATGTGACGCCGAAGCCGATGGCGATGGTGCTCAATTATCCCTCGAACCCGACGGCGCAGACGGTCGGGCTCGACTTCTATAGGGACGCGGTCGCGCTCGCGAAAAAACACGACATCTGGATCCTGTCGGACCTCGCCTATTCCGAGATCTATTTCGAGGGCGAGCCCTCGCCCTCGGTGCTTGAAGTTGAGGGCGCGAAGGAGATCGCGGTCGAGGTCAATTCCCTCTCGAAGACCTATGCGATGGCGGGCTTTCGCGTCGGCATGGCGGTCGGCAATGAACGGCTCATCGCCGCGCTCGGGCGCGTCAAATCCTATCTCGACTATGGGGCTTTCACGCCGATCCAGGTTGCGGCCTCCGCCGCGCTCGACGGACCGCAGGATTGTGTCGACGAGATTCGTGCGATCTACAGGGGCCGCCGCGACGTCCTAGTCGAGAGCTTCGAGAAGGCGGGCTGGAAAATTCCCTCGCCCGCCGCCTCGATGTTCGCCTGGGCGCCGATCCCGGAAGAATTCCGCGCGCTCGGCTCGGTCGGCTTCGCCAAGAAGCTGATGGAGGAGGCCGATGTCGCCGTCGCGCCGGGCCTCGGCTTTGGCGAGCATGGCGAGGGTTTCGTGCGCATCGGCCTTGTCGAAAACGAACAGCGCATCCGTCAGGCCGCGCGCAATGTGAAACGCATGTTCGCCCGGCGGAACGCGGCGTAAGGGAGAAATACAGATGTCCGTTGAAGATTCCTATCTCGACCGCGTTTTAACGATGGAAGTCGGGCGCTGCACCGAGGCGGCCGCCGTCGCCGCCTCGAAGATGATCGGGCGCGGCGACAAGAACGGCGCCGACGCCGCCGCCGTCAAAGCGCTGCGCGAGGCCTTCAACAAGCTCGAAATCGACGGCACGGTCGTCATCGGCGAAGGCGAGCGCGACGAGGCGCCGATGCTCTATATCGGCGAGAAGGTCGGGACGGGCCGCGGGCCGAAAGTCGACATCGCGCTCGACCCGCTCGAAGGCACGGACCTCACCGCGAAAGCGATGGCGAACGCGCTCGCCGTCGTCGCGATGGCGCAGGACGGCGCGCTCCTCAACGCGCCCGACACTTATATGGACAAGATCGCGATCGGCCCCGGCTTTCCCGAGGGCCTTGTCGATCTCGACGCCTCGGTCGAGGACAATATCGCCGCGCTCGCCAAGGCGAAGGGCGTCCCGTCCACGGAGATCACGCTATGCGTGCTCGACCGGCCGCGCCATGACTCAATCATAAAGGCGGCGCGCAGGATGGACGCGCGCGTCTTTCTCATTCCGGACGGCGATGTCGCGGGCGTTTTCCATACGACGGAGCCGGCGACGGGGATCGACATGTATGTCGGGCAGGGCGGCGCGCCGGAGGGCGTTCTTGCGGCCGCGGCGCTGCGCTGCGTCGGCGGCCAGATGCAAGGCCGCCTCGTTTTCAGGAATGACGACGAGCGCGCCCGCGCCGACCGCCTCGGTCTTAAGGACCTCGACCGGAAATACAGTCTCCACGATCTCGCGTCCGGCGACGTCATCTTTTCGGCGACGGGCGTGACCAACGGCGCCATGCTCGACGGCGTCCGCTGGGAGCCGGGCTATGTGCATACGCACACCGTCGTCATGCGCTCGAAGACGGGCACGATCCGCTATATCCGGGCGCGGACGAAACGGTAGTCAGAGCCGCGCGTCGACGCCTTTCTTGCCGGCCCAGACGAGCAGCGCGTCATCCGCCGTCATGAGCTCCGCTTTTAGAATATCCGCCGTCGCCGCGATGAAGCGATCGGCGGGATCGGAATGAAGCCCGACGACATTCTCCGCGCGCGCGGCCATTGCGCCGTCGAGCGGGATTTCTTGAAAGCCGGCTTCGATGAGATCCAACCGCCACCTTTCGGCGCTGATCTCAGCCAAGAGGCGTCGTTTCCGCGCGAGAACGGCGAACTCCCAAACAGAAATCGCTGAGAAGCGCGCGCGCTGCTGGCTCAGCGCCTTCGCCACGCGCCTATGGGCTTTTCTTCCAAGCTCATTGGGGCCCGTCGTTATCCACAATAGGCCGTTGGTGTCGACAAGCAGCATCGGCGACGTCTATTTCGCCTTTGTCTGGAACACATTGTCTTCGTCCCCCGTCCAGACATCATCCGGATCGACGATCGGCTTTGTGAGGTCCAGATCGGGAGGGATTCTGATTAACTCCTTGTGCATGCCGAAAATAGATTTTCTTTTCGGCGTCTCGTCCCCGACCGGGGCGATTTTGGCGACGACCTCCCCATGCTTCGTCACAAGGATCGTCTCGCCGGTCTCGGCGACCTCGTCCATGAGCTTGAGGCATTTCGCCTTGAATTCGGTGGCGGTGATTGTTCTGAACGGCGTCGTCACGGTGAATTTCCAAGACATGACCAGTCACTACTATAATATGACTGGTCATTCTGTCGAGGGCGCAGCCTCCCTTTGCCTCCAGCCTGCGGTCGTGCGACAGGAGCGGCCATGTTCCGGCGTTTTGAGAGCCTCCTTGAGCCTTTTCCCGAGACCCGCCACGGCGCGCCGCCGACGGGGCTCGTCCGCTTTTGCTGGCGCTATGCGAAGGACGCCGGGCCCTGGCTTGTCGCCATCGCCTTCCTCACCGCCGTGATTTCGGCGGGCGAGGTCGTCCTTTTCGGCTTTCTCGGCTCGATCATCGACTGGCTCGCGGCGGCCGACCGGGCGGGATTTTTGGACCGCGAAGGCGGCAAGCTCGCCCTTATGGGCGCGCTTGTCCTCATCGGCCTTCCGGCCGCCTCGCTCCTGCATTCCTTGCTCGTCCATCAAACGATGCTCGGCAATTTCCCGATGAGCGCGCGCTGGCGGATGCATCGCCAGCTTCTCGGCCAGAGCCTCAGCTTCTTCGCCAATGAATTCGCCGGCCGGGTTGCGACGAAGGTGATGCAGACCTCGCTCTCGATCCGCGAGGCGGTGATGAAGCTGCTCGACGTTTTCGTCTATGTCGTCGTTTATTTCCTTTCGATGATCGCCATGATCGCGAGCGCCGACTGGCGCCTTGCGGCGCCCCTTCTCGTCTGGCTCGCCGTTTACATTCTCATCCTCCGGCATTTCATCCCGAAGCTGCGCGACATCTCCGAGAAACAGGCCGACGCCCGTTCGGCGATGACGGGACGCATCGTCGACAGCTACACCAATATCGCGACCGTGAAGCTGTTCGCCCATGCCGGACGCGAGGAGGCCTATGCGAAAGACAGCATGGAAGGCTTCTTGAACACGGTCTATCCGCAGATGCGCCTCGTCACCGCCTTCCAATGGCTCATCTATTTCAACAATTCGCTTGTCGTCTTTCTCATCGCGGCGATGTCGATCTATCTCTGGCTCGGCGCCTATGTCACGGTCGGCGCGATCGCGGTCGGCGTCGGCCTGGCGTTGCGCCTCAACGGCATGTCGCAATGGATCATGTGGGAGGTCTCGGCGCTCTTTGAGAATATCGGCGTCGTTCATGACGGCATGGCGATGCTGTCGAAAAAGCGCGATGTCGTCGACGCGGCCGATGCGAAGGCGCTCGCGACCACGGCCGGCGCCATCCATTTCGACAAGGTGCGCTTCCACTATGGCCGCGAGAGCGGCGTGATCGAGGATTTCTCGCTTCAGATCGCGCCGGGCGAGAAGATCGGCCTTGTCGGCCGCTCCGGCGCCGGCAAGACGACCTTGATGAATCTTCTCCTGCGCTTTTACGATGTCGAAGCCGGGCGCATCCTCATCGACGGGGAGGACATCGCCAAGGTCACGCAGGAATCGCTGCGCGGCGAAATCGGCGTCGTCTCGCAGGACACCTCGCTCCTGCATCGCTCGATCCGCGAGAACATCGCCTATGGCCGCCCCGAGGCGAACGAGGCCGAGATCGTCGAGGCGGCAAGGCGCGCCAATGCGCTCGAATTCATCGAAACGCTTGAGGACCAGAAAGGCCGCAAGGGCTTCGACGCCCATGTCGGCGAGCGCGGCGTCAAGCTTTCGGGCGGCCAGCGCCAGCGCATCGCGATCGCGCGCATCTTTCTGAAGAACGCCCCGATCCTCGTCCTCGACGAGGCGACCTCGGCGCTCGACAGCGAGATCGAGGCGGCGATCCAGGAAAATCTTTTCGGCCTGATGCAGGGCAAGACGGTGATCGCGATCGCGCATCGCCTCTCGACCATCGCGCAGCTCGACCGGCTCGTCGTGCTCGACGAGGGACGCATTGTCGAGGAAGGCCCGCATGCGGCGTTGATCCGCGCCGGCGGCCTTTACGCCGATCTTTGGGCGCGCCAGTCCGGCGGCTTCCTGTTCGCCGGCGAGGAAGCGCCGGCTGCGGCGGAGTAAGGCGCGCCGCTTGTCTCGGCGTTTGCCTGAGAGGGCTCTTTGCGTTAACCATCGCGGGCCAACAAATCCGCCTTTTTTTACTACTTATCCCCGTCCCCCCGGGGCGGGGTTATGATGCCTTTCCATGAAAGGAATTGGCATGATCGGTTTG
>JBFXBB010000053.1:0-11976 GCA_050183685.1 Amphiplicatus sp. | reverse complement strand
CTCTTCGGCGAGAAGTTTCCTGACGAGCGGCGCGATTTGCTCGGCGACTTGGTCGCGCGTCATCTTTTCAAGCGCGTTGAGATTGATCTTGTCGATCAGCCGCTGATGCAACGCGACTTTCAGATGAAGAGGCGCGGCGCCGCCGCTTCGCGAATCGTCGTTGCTGATCTTGGCGGCTTCCTCTTCAGCGCTATCCCGCTTGACGAGAGCCGTGATTTTGCCGGTCGATTGAAAGCGCTCGAACATGGCTATCTCCGGAATTTAAACAGCGATGTGGCGAAGCCGCCGGATTTGGGGGGCTCTGCGACATGATCGACGACCCTGTCGAGCGCTTTTGAAACGCTGAGGCTGAATTTCGACGCCGGTTTCAACATCGAGGCGGGCACGCCCTGGTCAAGACTCTCGACAAGCAGCGGATAGTCGCTCGGCGTGACCGCGTTGATCGGCATGCCGAGCGCTTTGGCGGCCTGAGGCAGCGGGATTTGCGCGCCGGCGCGGTTATAGCGATTGGCGATGACGCTGATTGGAGAGGCCGTCGCCTTTTCCTCGCGGATCGCATCGAGGAGGCGGCGCGTCGCGCGCAGCGCCGTCACGTTTACCTGCGTCACGACGAAAATGTGGTCGGCGCGCTTCAATACCGTCTCTGTCCAGTTTGCGAGGGCGAGCGGCATATCGACGATCACGTAGCGGTAATGGCGCCGCGCCAGAAGCAGTATAGTATCGATCGTTTGAGAACGGAATATATCGAGCGGCATGGGCGCGTCCGGCGCGGTCAGCATCCGGATGCCGAGCGGGCCGTCGACCATCAGATCTTCCAGCATGCGGTGATCGAGCCGCTCGGGCGCGTTGACGATGTCGAGCAGGCGTGAGTTGAGCGGAATGTCGAGATGAAGATTCGCGTCGCCGAATTGCAAATCGAAATCGATGAGGCAGACGCCGCCTTCCTCGGGTTTGAGGCGCTGTTTCAACTGCACGGCGCTGTTGACGGCGAGCGTCGTCGCGCCGGCGCCGCCGGCGGCATGCAGGAAGACGATTATGCGCGGGCCGACATCTATGTCCTCGGCGGCCTCCCGCGCGCGCGCATTGGCGCGGGCAAGGCACCGCATCAGCTCGATCCCGTCGGCGTCGGCCGACAGGACGTCGTCCGCGCCCTCAAGCAGAAGCCTGATCGTTCCAGCCTTGGACGGGCGCGGCACGAGCGCGACGAAATGCGGGCGCGCGCCTTCCGATTCGGAGCGCATGCGCCTTATGTCGCCCGCCGCGCTTTCTTCATCCTCGAACTCGAAAAAGAGGACGTCCGGCGTCTTCGCCGCGCCGGCGAGCGCGGCCGTCGGCGTGGCGCCCGTCGCGTCGAAGGCGCAATCGACGCCTTCTATATCCGCAAAGCCCTCGCGGAGCGCGGTCAGCGCTTCGGGGCTCGTCGCCCGAACAAGGACCGTAAGGCCTTCGAGATTGGCCTTGTCGAGATGGCCTACAGGCGGTTCGAATTTGACGACGCGGTCCGTCATAGCGCGAGATCCTCTCCGGTCATGCTCGCTGATCTTTCAGGCAGCGCCGCGAGCACATTCGCGTTGGTTAACAAGAGCCCGACGATCCCCGTTTGAAAGGGAACGCCCGATATCGTCACCGTGACCATCGGCGTCGTCGGACCGCCAGCAAAACCGAGGCCAATGTCCTGATAGACGACCGTCACATAGGCCGCTTGGATGTTGGCGTTGAAGCCGCGCATGTGGTCGAGGATGCGCGTGAAGCCCGGTTCGAGACACGCCGTCAGGGGAGCGGCGCCGCAACGCTGCGTGGCGAACGGGATGCAGTGCGTGCTGACCCCGGAGGTCTGCTCGGAGCATTTGCGGCCGTAGATTCCGTTCTTCGTCTTGACGATTTCCGGCGGCAGCCCCGCGACCAGCGGGCCGGAAACGACGGCGGCGCGCACGCCCGCCTGCGCCGCCTTTTCGAGCGAGGCCGTGAAGAACATATAGAGCGCCGTCTCCATCACGAAAAAGATGATGGCGATGAAAACCAGGAACACGACGACGAATTCGATCGTTGCGGCGCCGTCCTCGCGCGTTAAAAATCGCCTGCTCATCTACGCCCCCACATGCCGCATGTCCTCGACGACGACGAAGGGGATTTTCGCGGGGCCGTCGGAGTCGACAAATCCGAAAATGAGGAGGGGAATCTCGACTTTCGTGAAAATGGGTATTGTCTGGACAGGGCGGCTGAACGCCGTCGGCTCGCTCTTGTAGTTCGTGTTGATGTCGACGGTGGCGCTCGCGAGGTAGTCGGGCGCCGCGCCGCCAGCCGGAACGCCGGTTCGGACAATGTTCGTCGCGGCCGTCACGTCGTTCCCCGACAGATCCGATCTCGACAGATAGCGCATGGCCGAACGGACGTTGTTCACCGTTCCCTGATGGGCGACGAAAACCCGCCCGAACTCGAAGGTGAACGCCAGGGCCGCAAGGAAGAGCGGGAGCATCACCACGAACTCGATCGTGATCGAGCCGCGCTCATCGCGCGCGAAGTGTCGTCGCTTCCTCATCGGTAGAGCACCGGATATTCGCGGAGCATCGATTGGGGCGCGTTCGCCTTCACGTAATTCAGGACCTCTACATAGATGTCCTGGTTTGTCGCCCCCCACCATCCATCGTCGATCGCCTCGGTCAGGAAAACATCTAGAAAACCGACGATGGGAACATTGTCTGCGCCGAAGTCCGTCTTGCCCTGGAGCGCGTTTCCGCAATTGACGACCGCGATCGAAAGCACCCGGCGATCGCGTGACCGATCCTTCGTCGGAGCGGCCGTTGAACAGGAGGGAATGCTGCTTTCGTCGCCCGTATTGACGGGTTCGGGATGCTCGATCTCGTAACGATAGGCGTCGTAACGAGTCATGGAATCATAGCCCGGGGGGACCGGCGCGGAACCGTGATTATAGGACCAGTAATCGTAACGCGCCCAGTCGCCCGCATGACCGAATCCGGCGCGCGCTTCTCCCTTGTAAGAGATGCATTTCGGAGAGGCCGGATTGCCGCCCGCGCCGCCGGGAGCGCCGGCGGGAAAGGCGCCGCTCGGCATGAAGCAATTGTCGCGCGGAAACGGCGAACTCGTTGTCGAGGTTTTGTTGCTGGGGCACGAACCGGATCGCTTAATGCCTTTGAGCACGTTAGGCGCCGGCGCGTATTCTGCCTTGTCTGCGCTGTTCGCCTTCTGCTTCATGTCGCCGTCATACATATCCATTCGCACATTCATGCCGAACTTCACCTGGCCCGTGGTGGCGCCCGTTTTGGAAACGAGAAGCTCATCGTCCACGCATTTGGTGCCCGGATTTACCTTGGCGAGGCCCTCTTCAACGCCGGCGCCGCCATTTCCCTGGTCGATCAGCCCGAAATTGCCGGGGCCCCATGATCCTCCCTTGCCCTGCTTTACTCGAATCATCTGGCCGCGTTTCGGATCGAACGCCGCTCCGGCGCCCTCGGTCGCTTCCGCGATATTGCAAATGAACAAGGGCGGGAAGTTGCACAGCGACCGTCTGAAACCCGCGAGCGCTTGCGGCGCGACCGTGGCGCTGAGATCTGCGCCCGGAATGAAGCTCGCGAGAATCGGAGCGAAGACATAGGTCTCGGTCTCCGGCGACACATCGACAAGCACGAAGGCGCTTTCGCGGTCCGCTGACGTTTTGTCCCAACCGGCCGAATAGTTGGGCGCCGGGTCGCCCGGCTCCCAATATGCGGTGATCACGTCCCCCGCGACCAGCGTTGCGCCGTTATTGTCGAGACCCGAGTGCGCGTAGGGGTCGGCCGGATCCGGCCCGATCTCGGACATGAAGGTAAGGCGCCGCACGCCGACCGTGCTGTCGCCCGAAAGCGTCAGGCGGAAGCCGGGGTCGACGAGGAGGTTTGCGCCCTGCGCGGCGTTTATGGCGCGGTTAAGGGCGCCGGCGCGTCCGTCAAGCTCCTGCGCCGCCGACAGCGCGACTCTGTCCGCGTAGGAATTCGCCTGACTGTGCACATTCATCACCCGACCGACATCGACGACGAGCCCGATGAAGGCGAGCAGCATCGTGAAGGCGACGATCGCGAAAATCGTGATCGCGCCGCGGCTGTCGGCAAAGAAAGCGACGGCGCGCGCCCGCGCCCGGCGCGCCGCCCTTCCTGTTTCGCCTTCCATCATGGCGCCGATCTCCGCTTAAGCCGCGTCTATTTCTTGCCGCCGCCTTCGCCGCCGCCTGATTGGCCGCTTTGGCGCGTGCCGATCGTGCGCGGCTTTTCGACCTGGTCTTGACGATAGCGCTCCTGCGCGGCGCCGACGCGGGCGCCGCTCGCTTCGACGTCGCCGGCGGCGCCGTCGGGATTGACCGTCTGCGCGGCGATATTCTGATTGACCGCCTTGCCGAAAGCCTGCTGGCTCTGGGGCGAAAAGATGTCAGGGTCGCCGATCTCGCCCGTCGCGCAGGCGGAGAGGCAAAGAGCGGCGGCGGAAGCGATGACGGTTTTGATCATGGTTGCGCATATCCATAGTTGCCGTCGATTCCGCCGGCCTCGGCCGCCGCGGAAAGACGTTCGGTTCTGCCGAGCATGAAGTGATCGAATTCGCTCGGCGGCAGGATGAAATCGGTCGGCGCGGCGAGTTCATCGCGTTTGACCGGCTTGACGAGGCGCGCCGTGATGATGACGACGAGCTCGGTCTGGCGGCGCTCGAAATTGGTCGAGCGGGCGAGCGCGCCGATGATCGGCAGGGAGCCGATCCAGGGCGCCTGCCGCGCGGCCTGGGTCAGATCGTCCTGGATGAGGCCGGCGATCGCAAAGCTCTGGCCGTCGAGAAGCTCGACCGTATTGTTGGTGCGGCGGACTTTGAGGCCGGGGATCGTGATCGAGCCGATCGTCACGGTGATCGACGGATCGATCGAGGAGACTTCGGAGTTCATTTCGAGATTGATCGTATCCTTGCCGAGGACGGTCGGCGTGAAGGACAGGCCGACGCCGAATTCCTTGAACTCGACGGTGATTGCGGCGAAGCCGCCATCCTGCCCGGCGTTGCTGGACTGGGCGACGGGGATCGGAAACTCGCCGCCGGCGAGGAAGCTCGCCGTGTCGCCCGACAGCGAGATGATGTTCGGCTCGGCGAGCGTCCGCACGAGGCCCTTTTGCTCCAGCGCATCGACGAGGACGTCGAGCGCATAGGAAGAGCCGCTGAACAAGGCGCCGCCCGCGACAAAGGTTTGCGGTTTCACGCCGTCGCCGATCGCGGAGAAAAAGGCGTCGGTTCCGTTGTCGTCCAGCTTGAGGAGGCTGCTGTTGACGCCGAGATCCTTCAGGGCCGAGCGCTGCACCTCCGCAAATCGCACATGCAGCATCACCTGCTGGCTGCCGAGAACGCCGACCATGTTGGTCACGCGCCCCGGCGCGTAGCGCTCGGCGAGCGCGGCGACGGCGCCCGCCTTGCCGCCATCGGCGGCCGAGCCCGAAAGGAGCAGCGAGTCGCCCGCCGAGCGGACTTCTATGTCCGTGCCCGGCGCGACTTCGTGGATTTTCCGCTTAAGTCCGTCCGCGTCATAGCCGACGGCGACATCGTAAACGGCGATGACATTGCCGCCCTGATCGGTCAGGATGACATTGGTCGAGCCGATCTTCTTGCCGAGGACGTAGAAACGGTCGCGCGCGAGCGGCACGACGTCGGCGATCTCGCTATTGCCGACCGCGACTTCGCGGAAGCGGCGATCGGTCGAGACGATCCGCGACTTGTTGAGGATGACGGGGATTTCCTCGACGCCGCCCGCATAGTCGCCATTCGGCGCCGCGATGCGCATCGGCGACGATGTCGCCGTCGCCGTCGCCGGCGCCGATAAGGAAGCATCGCCTGCCGGCGCCGAGAGTTTTGTCGGGCCCTCGGCGAAGGCCGCGCCCGGCGCCGCCGCGAGCGCGGCCGCGCCGACAAGGGCTTTTAGGATAGATCGCGTCGATACGCCCGCATTCCGCTTTTCCAAGATGGCATCCCCTCTACGCAACTGACCGTCCGAAAAACGGATGATGGTCTCTGACTGCTCCGTTTATTGCGGCACGCGCTCGGACGCGACTTGGTCGGCTCCTTTGCGCACGCGCACATAGATGCCGTCATCGCGCCGGGGCGCCGCCGCCCGCCTTTCGCCGAGATCGCCGACAGCGATGCGCCTCGCTTTTTCCTCTTCCGTCGTCTTGTAGTTGCGGAGCGACAGACTGAGCGTCCCGACCTGGCTTGCGAGCGCGAGCTTTTGCGCCTGCTCCTGCGTCACCTCGAAGGTCGCCGATTTCGCGACGACGGGATCGTCGACCTCTTCATTGGCGAGCTGGTCGATGCCGAGCACCGTGACGTTCTGCAAGAGCACGTCTGTGAACAGATTGTCTCCGCGGCGGTTGTCGTCGTCGCGCGTCAGCATGATGTCGACGCGGTCGCCGGGAAGAATGAAGCCGGCGACGCCGGAGACGTCATTGATGCGCACGGTGAAGGCGCGCATGCCTTCGGTCACTTTCCGGGAAAGGATGGGGCGTTCGCCGAAGCCTGAAACCTTCGCCTTGAGAAAGGGCTCGCCGGCGACGAAGGAGCGCATGGCGATGCGCGGCGCGTCGGGGCCTTCGAGAAGTTCGGCGCGATCGAGGATCGAATCGGCGGGCGCGGCCTCTGTCGGCCAGGCGACCGTCTTGACGAGATCCGGAATGATTTTTTCGCCGAATGGAATGTCTTTCGCGGCGATCAGAACCGGCGTCGTCGCGATAGGCTGAGGCGCGTCGATTGCGGCCAAAGCAGGTTGCGTGCGCGAATTGTAAACGGCCCACAGCGCGCCGGCGGCGAAAATGAGCCCGAAAATGATGCTATAGATAGGCCTGCGCATGGCTTTTTCTTTCGTCTATTGACGTCGTCTGTAGACGGATATTCTGCGTGTCTTCAGTGCAAACATCGGGCCGAATTAAGGCGTATGGCGAACCCCTATGGGCTGACGCCGTCGGCGGCCGCGCTCATGTGGCCCGCGACGGCGCCGCCGAGATCCTGCGTGCCGCCAAATACGGTTGCGGAGATTGAAACCGCGGCGACGAACGCCACCGCCGCGATGGCGATCCACTCTATAGTAACAAGGCCGTCTTCAATGCACAGAAAAGACGTGGGTTTTTGCATTTTATTCGCTCCTATGGGCTGTTCGGCCGTCAAATTTTGACGGCCAAACAGCGTCAACACGTCTAGTCCGTGAAAGGCGAGAATGCAGTGTCCGACGGTTGCGCGTTGTCAACCATCGTGCCGACGTTGGTGCCAAGCTTCCCGCCGGCAGTGTCCGCTCCGGTCATGACCGTGACGGCGATGCCAACGGCGGCGACCAGCATGACGGCGGCGATTCCAATCCACTCGATCGTGACGAGGCCGTCGTCTTTTTTGAAGAATTTACGCATGTTACAGTCCCCTTTCCTTTACCCGGCTAGGCAGGGCCCCGCCGCGAGCGGCTTTTAGGCCCCGTTTGTTAATGGTCCGAGCGACATGCTCAGGACGCGGATCATCCGCTTTTGCAACCGTCGTGCCGTGTAAACACCCCGGCCGCTTCGCGGAAAGCTTGCCGCCAGCTCATTTCCAGGGTTAAAGAAGACGAGAAATCTCGCCGCTCGTCTCCCCAAAGACGATCGCTGCCGGCGCCACTTCAAGCGCATTCGGCGGAACACGCGTTTTGTGAGCTGTCCGACGCTACGCAAGAAAAAGCGTTAACCAAATGTTCGCCGCGCGTTCATGTATACCGGAATATATAGCGTGTACGAATAATTTGACAGATGTTTCGTCCGCTATACAGTCATGTCGCATTTCGAGAATTTGTTTCTCCGGGCGGACGAATCGTCCGGCAGTTGAACAATCGGGCGTTGTTTTTGGGGGCTGTAGTGGTGTTGACGGACGATGATCTCGCATCCGTTTCGGAAGAGGCGCTCGCTTTTAGCGAGCCGCGTTTTCGAGTGATGAGGGCGGGCTCGGCGTCGCAGGCGTTAAAGCTTGAAGCCATTTGGTGGGACGGGCTTGAGGCGATGGCGAGGGCGCGGCGCGTTCCGCTGTCGACCCTGGTTTTCCAACTGCTTTCGCGCTTGCCGGAAAACAACAATAAGTCGGCTTATCTGCGCCTTTGCGCCGCCGTTTATCTCATGAACGAGCGCCGCCGTTTCGAGGCGCGCCCGGACGCCTCGCTTCTCGCCCTTGTCCGCGAAGCGCCGGCGCCCGCGCTCATCATTTCCGAGGCGAGCGGCGTCGTCGAAATCAATGCGCGGGCCTTGCGCGAACTCGAACGACGCCTGTTGCAATATGAGATGCTGTCGATGGCGAAGGTTCAGATCCGCCAACGCGCGCTGATTGACGATCTTTTCGCCGATCTGCGCGCGTCGGGCGCCGTCAGCGATTGCGATCTCAAGGTGAGGGCGGGCGAGGGCGCGCTCACGGTTCAGATCCGCGCGACGCTGTTTCCCGGCGCCGCGATGGAGGGCGGCGGTCTTGCGGATTGGGCCTGTTGTTTTGTTCTTCCGCCGCGTTGACGCCGCGGCGGTTTCATCGGGCGATCCCGTCTCAATCAGGGCGCGGGACTCCACGCCTCGACTCGATCGCTGGGAAAGCCCGAATGTTTTATACGTCGATACGTAGGCTATTTAGATAAAAAAATTGTTGACGCGGCGGCCTTAACTTTCCCAAATAGAGATGTCCGGTTCTCTGTAGTCGGATCAACTTGGACTCGATCGAAGGTAATACCGGAGTATTGTTTTCAAGTTGCAGCAACGCAATTGAACTCCCCCAATGAGCATTTGCGGTGCGGAGCGGGCGGCCGGAAACGGCCGCCCGTTTCATTTTGCAACGAATCGAAACGGTTGATCGGCGTCACGACAACGAGCGCGTTCGCGGCGCGTCTTGAATTTTAAGAACGCGGCGTTTCCTTCTCGCCTGTCGGTTGCGTCTCGCGCGCCGAAACGCATAGCCGCTTATTCCGGCTGTGCTTTTTCGGATATGGCGAGCAAATTGCTGTGGAACCCACTACAATTTTATGTATTTCCTCGGTATACGTCCGAAGCGCTCTCGGGAAGAGCTAGTGAGGGATAAGATGCGTAGATCTGGTTTTCTGACGGCGGCCGCAGCGGCTCTGCTTTCAGTATTTGCGGTTAATGCGGCGTCGGCGAATGTCATCACCGTCGCCGGAGGAATTGGGACGATTACTTGCACGTCGAGCTGTGAGGCCTACACCGGCGCCGGCTCGCCGGGCGAGCCGACGGGACCGGGAACCTTGTCGTCGACGACGGCGAGCGTCTATCCGGGCAATCCGTCGAACGAGGCGAGCGAGGCGACGCGGCTCAGCACGTTGTCGGGGCTCACATTCACGAGCGCTGACGCCGACCGCACGCTCGGCAATGGCGGCAGCATGTCCTTCCAGACATTGGCTGAATATTTTCTGCTGAAGCTCGGCAATGTCGCCGTCTATCTGAAGAATACGTCAGGGGGCCTGCTTACGGTCGACTATGCGGCGACAGCGGGCGCCGGCGCGGGCCTTAGCCACTATACGGAGTTCAGCGAGGTGCCGCTTCCGGCTGCGGGCTGGCTGATGCTCGCGGGACTCGCCGGCCTTGGCTTTTCGACCCGCCGCCGCAAAACGATCTAACAGCCGCGAAATCGACTTTCCGGCCCGCATGGATATTCCGTGCGGGCATTTCTTTGAAATCCGTCGGGAGCAATTCCCGCGCCGGTTTTTGAGTCCGGCCATCCGCGCCAAGCCTCGCCCTCGCCCCGGCGAGCGCGCCCGCCCGCCGCCGCGCCAGGCGGATCGCGGGACGCCCTCTACCGCTTGTTCAACGGCGCATAGCGGCGTGACTTCGCGCCGGTGTAAATCTGCCGCGGGCGGCCGATTTTCTGACTGTCGTCCTCGACCATCTCCGTCCATTGAGCGATCCATCCAACCGTGCGCGCCAGGGCGAAGAGCACCGTGAACATCGCCGTCGGAAAGCCGAGCGCGCGCAGCGTGATCCCGGAATAAAAGTCGATATTCGGATAGAGCTGCTTCTCGACGAAATAGCTGTCGGAAAGCGCGATGCGTTCGAGCTCCATCGCAACCTGGAGAAGCGGCTCATTTTTGATTCCAAGCGCGTCGAGCACGTCATGGCAGGCCTGGCGCATCACTTTCGCGCGCGGGTCATAGCTCTTATAGACGCGATGGCCGAAGCCCATCAGGCGGAAAGGATCGTTCTTGTCCTTCGCCCGCGCGATGAATTCCGGAATCCGCTCCGGCGTTGCGATCTCTTCGAGCATAGTGAGCGCGGCTTCGTTGGCGCCGCCATGCGCAGGACCCCAGAGCGAGGCGATGCCCGCCGCGATGCAGGCGAATGGATTGGCGCCGGACGAGCCCGCAAGCCGCACCGTCGATGTCGAGGCGTTTTGCTCATGATCCATGTGCAAGATGAAGATCTTGTCGAGCGCCTCGCAGAGAACGGGGTCGATGACATATTCCTCCGCCGGCACCGCAAAGCACATGCGCATGAAATTCTCAGTATAGCCGAGATCGTTCCGCGGAAAGATGAAGGGTTGGCCCGTCGAATATTTGTAGGCCATCGCGGCGATCGTCGGCATTTTCGCGATCATGCGATGGCTGGCGATCACGCGTTGCTTCGGATCGGTGATGTCCGTCGAGTCATGATAAAAGGCCGAAAGCGCGCCGACGACGCCGCACATGATCGCCATCGGATGCGCGTCCCGACGGAAACCGTTGTAGAAATTCTTCAGTTGCTCATGCACCATTGTGTGCATGGTGATCGAGCGGTTGAATTGCTTTTGCAGTTCTTTCGTCGCGAGTTCGCCATGCAGGAGGAGATAGGCGACTTCGAGAAAGTCGGAGTTCTCGGCGAGTTCGTCGATCGGATAGCCTCGATAGAGGAGTATTCCTTCATCGCCGTCGATAAAGGTGATCTGCGACTCGCAGCTCGCGGTTGATGTGAAGCCCGGATCGTAGGTGAACATGCCGGTCGCCTTGTAGAGGGAGCGGATGTCGACGACTTTCGGCCCGTGGGAGCCTTCATAGACTGGCAGGTCCGTCGACTTGCCGTCCACGGTGACCGTCATTTTCCCCGCGTCTTTTAAGTTGCTTTTCATCCGACTGATCCTTCTTTGTTGCAACGCACCAATTCATGTTGCGGCGCGATCATAGCGGCTTTGCCGGGGGACGCCAGCGTTGCGGTTCACCGCCCCTGATCGGCGAGCCGGGCAAGGGATTCCGCTTTTCCGAGGGCGTAAAGCGCCTCGCCGAGCGACGGCGCGGGAAGGCCCGCGGTCAGCGCCGCCCTGAGCGCCGGGCCGATTTCGCCGAAACCGAGCCCCTTTTCGGCTGCGCAGCCTTTAAGCGCGGCGTCGAGGCGCGCCGGCTCGCTCCAGTCGTCGATCGCGCTTAAGAGGCCGGCGACTTCTTTCACGATCGCCCGCGCGCCGTCTTTTTCGAGCGGCTTTGCCGCCTTGCCGGAGAGCGCGAAGGGGCGCTCGACAAAAAGGAAGGCGGCCGCGTCCGGCGCCTCCTTTAAAATCGCGCAGCGCGCTTTCAGGAAGGGCGCCGCGCGGCGCAGGCGCGCCGTATGCGTTTCGTCAATGGCGAGGCCGGCCTTTTCAAAAAAAGGCGCGGCCTTCTCGACAAAGGCGTCATCCGTCAGCAGGCGGATATAATACGCGTTCACATGGCGGAGCTTTTCGAGATCGAGCCGGGCGGGCGCCTTGTTGACGTCCTTGATGTCGAAAAGGTCGAGCGCCCGCTCTCGCGAAATGATTTCCTCGTCCCCATAGGACCAGCCGAGGCGGAGGAGATAATTCGTCAGTCCTTCCGGCAGATAGCCCTCTTGCGCATAGGCCTCGACGCCGAGCGCGCCATGTCGCTTCGACAGTTTCGCGCCGTCGGGTCCGTGGATGAGCGGAATATGGGCGAAGACCGGCGTCGGCCAGCCCATCGCCGCATAAATCTGCTGTTGG
>JBFXBB010000052.1:0-12007 GCA_050183685.1 Amphiplicatus sp. | reverse complement strand
AGCTCGATTACGGGGTTTTCGGCCTCGCCTCGCCCGCCGAGGCGCCGGCGCCGAAACCGGGCCCCGCGCTCGCGCCGCGCGCCGAGGGCGCGCCAAAGCCCATGCCTGCGCCGGCGCGCCGGTTCGCTCCCGTTCCCTCGTCGCGCCGCGCGCCGCAGGCCGCCGCGCTCGCTGAACGGGACGCGCCCGCCGAGAAGCCGGCGCCGCTCGCCCCGGTCGCGCGCGATCCGATCCCCGCGCCCTCGCCCTTCAAGGCGCGCCTTGCGCCCGGCGCGCCGGCCCCGGAATCGGCCCCTGCCTTTGAACCGGCGCCCGCGTCCGACCCGGCGCCGAAGACGGCCGCCGCCCGCGCCGGCGTCGGCGTCGTCATCATCGGCGCCGGCGGCGAGGCGCAGAAGACGATCGGCTCGATCGAGGCTGAGGCGGGAAAAGACGCGCAGAGCGTCGTTTTCGTCGCGCAGGCGTCGGACAGCGACGGGGCGGCGGCGGCGCGCGGCGCCGGCCTCGACGTCATCGAGATCGCTGACCGCGCCTTGAGTCCCGGCCGGGCGCGCAATGCCGGCTATCGCCAGGCGATGAAGCTCAATCCGGGGCTTGCTTATGTGCAATTCGTCGAGACCGGTTTTATTCTTGACGCCGATTGGCTGCGCGCCGCCGAGGCCTTCATGGCGCGCCGTCCGGAAGTCGCTATGGTCGAAGGCTGGATCGGCGAGCGGCCCGCCGACGGTCGGTTCGAGCCAGGCGAAATCCATGCGACCGGCGCGACGACGCTTGTGCGCGCGGCGGCCTTCGAAGCCGCGGGCGGTTTTCGCGGCGACTTGCCGGTCAATGAGACGATCGATCTGTGCATTCGCTTGCGCCGGCGCGGCGCGCATGTCTGGCGCCTCAACGCGCCGATGGGCCGTCAGGAAGGGCAAGCAAAAAATCCCGCCGCCTGGTGGTCGGCGAAAACGCGCGCGGGCTATCGCCATGCGCATGGCGCGGCGCTTCACGGCGAACCGCCGGAAATGCTGTTCATGCGCGAGCGGTCGCGCGCGCTTGTCTGGGGCGGTCTTTTGCCGGCGCTGATATTGACCGGCGCGGTCGTCGCGGCGGCGCTCGCCCGCGCCATGTTCCCGCTCGTCAATCCCGCGCTCGCGGCCGGCGGCGTTCTTTTATTCGGCGCTTCTCTTTATCTGGCGCGGATCGTCGCCATCATGTTGACCGGCGGCGGCGCGAAGGGCGGCGCGGTCATGACGACGCTTGCCTGTTTTCCGGAATTTGTCGGCGCCTGGCGCTATTATTTCGGCGGCGCGCAAGCGCGGCGCCTCACCCGCCGGACGGCTTAGATGATCGCCCTCCTCGAAGCGCTCGTCGCGATCCCGGCTTTTCTTCTTGCCGTGCTCGCCGGTTTTTTCGTGCTGGAGGTCGCCGGCGCGCTTCTGCCGGCGCGGCGCGCGCCGTCGGCGGCGCCGGGCCCGATCGCCGTCATCGTGCCGGCGCATAATGAGGCGGCGGTGATCGCGTCGACCTTGAGGGACATCAAGGCGCAATTGCGCGCCGTCGACCGCCTCATCGTCGTCGCCGACAATTGCGAGGACGAGACCGCGGCGGTTGCGATGCGCGCGGGCGCGTCCTGCCTCATCCGCGACGAGCCGGCGCTGAGGGGCAAGGGCTATGCGATGCAATTCGCGCTCGATTCGCTGAAGGACAACGCGCCGGCCGTCGTCGTCTTAATCGACGCCGACTGCCGTCTTGGCGAGGGGGCGCTCCTGCGCATCGCCGGCGCGGCCGCCGCCGCGGACCGGCCCGCGCAAGGACTTTACCTGATGCGCGCGGGCGGGATCGAAAGCCGCGCCGTCGCCGAATTCGCCTGGATCGTCCTGAACCGCGTCCGGATGAGAGGGCTCTCGACGCTGTTCGACGTCTGCCGCCTCACCGGCGCGGGGATGGCGCTTCCCTGGCGGATCGCCGCCGAGCTCGATCTTGCGTCCGGCGAGATCGTCGAGGACCTCGCCTTGACGGCGGCGCTCGTCGCGAAAGGCGAGGCGCCCGTTTCCGTTCCGGAAGCGCTCATCGAGAGCGATTTTCCGTCTACGGATGAAGGTGCGATCAAGCAGCGCGCGCGCTGGGAGTTCGGCTCGCTGCGCCTTGCCGCGCGGCGCGCTTTTCCGATGCTCGCCGATGCGATCGGCGAGGCCGACATTCGCCGCGCGGCGATGGCGCTCGATCTCGCCATTCCGCCGCTGACGCTCTTCGCCGGCGCAATCGGCGCCGTCTTCCTTGTCTCGCTTCTCCTGCTCGCGGCCGGCGCCGATCTTCCCTATCGGCTTTCGGCCCTGGCGCTGTTGCTTTTTGCGGGCGGCGTTCTCGTCTCTTGGCTTGTTGACGGCCGTAAGGCGCTGCCGCCATCCTCGCTCGGCGCGCTTTTCGGCTACGCCGCCGAAAAGGCCGCGGTCTATGGCAAGAAAGCGCGGGCCTCGACGCAAAGCTGGACGCGGACGGAGCGCGATGGCGGAGAATGAAATCGTCGGCTTCGTCGCGATCGGGCGCAATGAAGGCGAGCGCCTGAAACGCTGCCTTTCGTCGCTGCCGCGCGCGCAATCGCCGATCGTTTATGTCGATAGCGGCTCGCGCGACGGCAGCATAGCGGCCGCCAAAGAGAGGGGCGCGAGCATTGTCGATCTTGACGACGGCGCGCCTTTCACGGCGGCGCGCGCGCGCAATGCGGGCTTCGGGCGTCTTGTGTCGGAGAGACCGGATACGGACTTTGTCATGTTCATAGACGGCGATTGCGAACTTGCGGAGGGATTTGTCGACGCCGCGCGCGCTGTCTTTGCGCGCGATCCGGCGACCGGAATCGTCGCGGGGCGGTGCCGGGAGAAAAATCGCGAGGCGACGATCTACAACCGCCTCTGCGATTTTGAGTGGGCGGGCCCCGTCGGCGAGATCGGCGCGACCGGCGGGATTTTTATGATTCGGCGCGCGCTGTTCGAGGCGATCGGCGGTTTCGATCCCGCGATCATCGCCGCCGAGGATGACGACCTTTGCGTTCGCGCGCGCGCGGCGGGCGCGAAGATCTGGCGCATCGCCGACGACATGTGCTTTCACGACGCGGAAATGACGCGCTTTGGCGAATGGTGGCGGCGCGCGGTGCGCGCCGGCCAGGCTTACGCCCAGCTCGGCGACAAGCATCGCGGCTATTTCCGCGCCGAGCGCCGGCGCGCCCTCGCCTGGGGCCTTGCGCTTCCTCTTTTCGCGCTCGCCGCCGCGCCCTTTACCGCGGGGTTAAGCCTTCTTGCCTTCGCCGCCTATCCGGCCTCCGTCATTCGTCTTAGCCGAAAGCTCCGCCGCGCCGGCGCCGCGCCGGACGAGGCGGGGCTTTTCGCGGCCTTCCTTACGCTTTCTAAATTTCCCAATCTTATCGGGATCGCCCAATACCGTCTGAAGCGCCTCGCCGGACGGCGAGCCGAAATCGTCGAGTACAAATGATGGGCGCGCCGTTGAAAGCAGGTCTTCTCGGCGCCGGCTATATAGCCGGTTGGCACGCCGATGCGCTGGCGCGGGTCAAGGGCGCAAGACTCGTTGGCGTCTGCGATCTCTCCCGCCCGGCCGCGGAAGGCTTCGCCGCGGCGCGCGGACTGAAAGTCTTTTCCAGTCTCGACGACATGCTCGGCGAAGTCGACGTCGTGCATGTGCTGACGCCGCCGCCGGCCCATGTCGACCCGGCGCGGCGCATTCTCGAAGCCGGCAAGCACGCCTTTGTCGAAAAGCCGCTCGCGCTGACAAGCGAGGAGGTGCGCGCGCTCGGCGCGCTCGCGCAAGAAAAAAAGCGGGCGCTCGGCGTCAACCATAATTTTCTGATGCTGCCGGGCTATGAAAGGCTGCGCGCGGACAGGGCGCGCGGCCGCATCGGACCGATCGATTCTTTTGCGGCTTATTGGCGCTTTCCGCTCGCGCCCTTGCGCGCGGGGCCCTATGGCCTCTGGATGCTGCGCGCGCCGCAGAACGTCCTGTTTGAGATCGGCCCGCATCTTTTCGCTTTTCTCGCCGATCTCTTTGAGGATTTCGAGATCGGCGAAGCGCGGCTGCGCTATCCGATCACGTTGCCCGGCGGGATTGAGCATTTCCAGGGCTGGCGCCTTACGGGCGCCGCTGGCGGGACGGCGGCGGCGATGATCGATCTGTCGCTCATCGAAGGCCACGATCAGCGCCTGATCGAGCTGCGCGGCGTCGGCGCCTCGGCGCGCTTCGATTTCGCCAATGACGCCTATGTTCTCGAAAAGACGCGGATGGAGGACATTGTTTTCGCGCCGCTCGCCGCGCAGCTTTCGCTCGCCGGCGCGGCCTTGAAAACGGGGCTTGTCAATGCGGCCAAGCAGGCCGCGTCCTTGAATGCGCTCGCGCCTTACGGCCTCGGGATCGTCCGGGCCTGCCAGAGTTTTTATAAGTCCGTAGAGCAGGGCGGCGGCGTCGACCGCCGACTGGGTCCCGAGCTTGCCGCGCGGGCGCTCGCGATGATCGAAAAGGCGGCGGCGAAGGCCGCGCCAAAGCTTTCCGCGCCGCTGAAAGTCATCGAGCCCGCGGAGAAGACGAAGCCGACCATGCTGGTGATCGGCGGGTCGGGCTTTATCGGCCGCGCGCTTGTCGACAGGCTGATCGAGGCGGGGTTCGGCGTGCGGGTTTTCTCGCGCGGCCACGCGCCGGGTTTTGAGCGCGCGGAAGTCTTCACCGGCGATCTGAAGTCGGAAGCGGACCTTCTCGAAGCGATGCGGGGGATCGACGGCGTTTTCCATCTCGCCCGCGCGAATGAAAAGTCCTGGCGGGGCTATCTTGACAATGACGTCGCGGTGACGCGCCGCATCGGCGAATGCGCGCTCAAGGCCGGGGTGAGGCGCCTCGTCTATACCGGCACGATTGACTGCTATGACGCCGCGCAGGCGAACCGTCCGATTACGGAGGAAACGCCCTTTGACCGCGATCTCGAAGAGCGCAATCTCTATGCGCGCTCGAAAGCGGCCTGCGAGGCGGCGCTGAAATCGGTAGGCGGACTCGCCCTCGTCATCGCGCGGCCGGGCATCGTCATCGGCAAGGGCGGGCCTTTGCAGCATTGGGGCGTCGCGATGTGGCGGGGCGCGACCGCCTGCCAGCTCTGGGGCGACGGACGAAACATTTTCCCTTTCGTTTCGGCGGCCGACTGCGCCGACGGGCTCGTCAGAGCCATGACGGTTCCGGGGATCGAGGGACGCGCCTTCAATCTCATCGGCGAACCCTTGCTTTCCGCGCGCGACTATCTCGATGAGGTCGGGCGGGCCAATGGCGTCGCGATCCGCGCGCGCGCGACGCCGCTCTGGCGCTATTACGCCGTCGATGTCGTGAAATATTGGGCGAAGCGTCTCCTTGCCCGCAAGCGAGGGCTCGCGCGCCCGAGCTATCGCGACTGGAAGTCGCGCGCGCAGCTTTCGCCCTATCGGAATGAGACGGCCAAAGCCGCGCTCGGCTGGGCGCCGGAGAAGGACCGGGCGCGCTTTATCGAGACGGCGATCGTCGACGCGGATTTGTTCGGCCTCGGCCTGCGGCCGTCGGCCGCGACGGGCGGGGACGGCGCCGGTCTTGCTCGCCCGGGCGACAGGGATATGAAGACGACGCGTTCTGCGCAGGCGGCCGGGTTATGAGCTACATCACCGTTTCAGACGCCGATTACGGCTTTCTCGATCCCGCCTCGCTCGCCGAGAAGGGCCGCGATCTCGCCGAGCGCTACCGGTCGAACGCGCCCTTTCCGCATATCGTGATCGACGACTTCATCACGCCGGCGCTTCTCGACGCCTGCCTCGCCGCTTTTCCGTCCGCGCCCGACCCCGACTCGGCGAGCTTCGACCGCGCGCAGGAGCGCTACAAGACGAGCTACAATCCCGACCATTTGCCGGCGCGCGCGCGCTCCTTTTTCTATTCGTTGAATTCGCGGCCCTTCATCCAGTTCCTCGAAAACATGACCGGGATCAAGGGCCTTCTTCCGGATCCTTATTTCCTCGGCGGCGGTTTTCACGAAACGAAAGAGGGCGGGCATTTGAGCGTGCACGCCGATTTCAACATTCATCCGATCCTGAAGCTCGAACGCCGGCTCAACCTTCTTCTTTATCTCAACAAGGACTGGCGCATCGATTATGGCGGCGCGCTCGAATTGTGGGATCCTGCGATGCAGGCGAAAGTGCAGGAAATCGCGCCTGACTATAATCGGTGCGTCGTCTTCTCGACCACGGCGACGAGCTATCACGGCCATCCTGTCCCGGTTGCGCATCCCGACAAGGCGCCGCGGCGCTCGCTCGCGCTATACTATTACACAGCCAGGATCGACGAGACGGCGCGCGCCTACACGACCCAGTTCAGGCGCCGCCCCGCCTCAGAAGACGCCGTCGACTGGCGGGTGAAGGGCGATGAAATCGTCAACGATCTCTTGCCGCCGATCCTCAATCGCACCGTTCGCCGGCTGGCAAGGCGGCTGAAGCGCTCTGTATCTTAGGGCTGGGTTTGACGTCGATCAAAGCCGCCCCCGCATGAACAACTGTTCATCCGTAAACGCCGCGCCGAAAAATGGGAGCGATTTTGCGCGCCACAGAAGCGCGCGCAGCTTCGGCGCGCCTTATGGCGGACCTGAATTAGTTTGGATTTCTGTCGCGTCCGACCGATTGCGGGGGCGCAGATCATTCAAACTTGACGGAATTTTGGACCGGCGGCGACCGTCCCGTTAATTTTTCCGAATAGACCGCTAACAGATTCGAGAAATCTCTCCGCGCCTCGTAGCGGGGCGGAAAACCAATTCCTGCAAGAAATTTCGCCAGGGCAGGCGCGGCGCCTCGAAGCGCGCGGCCGCGCTGAGAGTAAAAGGCGAGTTTCGAAGCGATGAGTTTTGGCGATCCATTTGCGACGGCCGGCCTGTCGTCCACGACGCTTGAAGATTGTCTTAAAGCCGCGCGCCGTTTGAAGAGGCCGCCCGCCGGCCGGCGCGCCCGGCGCCGCGCCGCCTCTGAGCGGCTTCGTGAAGCCGGCGCGCTTGCGGCTTTGCTTGCCGTCGAGGGCTGCCTTCCGATCGCGCCAGGCGATCCGGAAATGACTGCGCCCGCCTCGCCGCCGCAACCGGCCTCGCCGCCGCCGGCCTCGGGATCCGCGATGACGACAGGCGACGTCATCGAAATTCCTGTCGCCGATCTCCTCGCCGGCAAGGCCAATGCGACGATCGTCGAGATCACGGGGGCGGAAAACGGCGTTGCGCATTTAATGGGATCGGTCGTGCATTTCACGCCGGCCGAAGGCTATAGCGGCCCCGCGTCGATCAGCTTCACCTATCGGACGAACGGCCATGCGGTGAAAAACGGCGACTATCAGTTCACGGTCGAAGCCGCCCATCAGCATGACGATCAGACGACCGGCGCGCATGAGGGCCATGACGACATGACCGGCGGCGCGATGAGCGGTCATGATCATGGCTCGCAGACCACGCCGCATCCGGACGATCCATCGAAAATGGCCGAGCACATGGCGCTGATGGCGCTCGTCCCCGTCGCTGAGGCGACGCATGTCGCGGTCAAGAGCGGCTCCTGGTTCGATCCGGCGACCTGGGCGAACGGGCAAGTGCCGGGCGACGGCGCCAGGGTCGTCATCCCCGAGGGCGTCGCGGTCGCCTATGACGGAACGAGCGGCGCTTCGGTTTTTACCGTCCGCGTCGACGGCGCGCTGAACTTTGCGACCGACCGCGATACGTTCCTCGAAGTCGACACGCTGGTCGTCACGCCGAGCGGTCATCTGACGATCGGCACGGCGGACCATCCGGTGGCGGCGGGCGTTCAGGCGGTCATTTCGATCGCGGCGAACGGCCCGATCGACGTCGCCTGGGATCCGATGCTTTTGTCGCGCGGCGTCATCAGCCACGGCTCCATCGACATCCACGGCGCCGAGAAAGAAAATTTCCTTCGCCTCGCCATTGATCCGATGGCGGGCGACACGACGCTCACCGTCGACGGCGCGCCCCAAGGCTGGCGCGTCGGCGACCGCCTTGTCCTTACCGGCACGCATCTGACGAACAGCCTCGGGCCGTCGGGAGATCCTGACCGCCATGACGTGACGACCGAGGACGAGGAACTCGTCATCACCGCGATTAACGGCAATGTCATCACCGTCGATCGCGCCTTGCAGTACAATCATGAGGGCGCGCGCGCCGATCTCAAGGCCTATGTCGCCAATTACACGCGCAATGTGCGGATCGAAACCGAGGGCGGCGAGGCGATCCCGATCCATCAGCGCGGCCATGTCATGTTCATGCATTCGGACAATGTCGACGTGCGCTATGCGGAGTTCTACGAACTCGGCCGCACCGACAAGTCGGTTCGCGCCGTCGACGTCAGCGATCTCGTCGTCGTCACGCCCGATTCAAACGTGTATGGGCGCTTTGCGCTGCACATTCATCGCGCCGGCGTTTCCGATCCGGACGATCCGGCGATGCTGGTCGGCTGTGCGGTCTGGGGCTCGCCCGGCTGGGGCGTCGTGCATCACGATTCGAACGCGATTCTTTCCGGCAACGCCGCCTATGACGTCTATGGCGCGGCCTTCGTCGCCGAGACCGGCAATGAGACCGGACGCTGGGTCGACAATATCGCGATCAAGTCGATCGGCTACAACACCGCGCCGAAGGATGGAGACGATTTTCATGCGTTCGACCAAGCGCGGAACGGCATCGGCTTCTGGTTCGAAGGCCGGCTCGTCGACGCAATCGACAATGTCGCGGCGGGGATGCCGGGCGGACACGGTTTCGTCTATATGCACCGCATTCCGGCGGAAAACCACATTCTGGTCGATCCTTCGAACGCGTTGCAATCGGACAAGCTGCGCTATGCGGACGGGTCGCCCATTTATGAACCGAATATCGGCCAGTTTTTCAACAATGAAGCGATCGCGACGGAATACGGCCTCGAAGTCGTCAAGCCCGGCCCGAAGCAAAATCACGATGTGCGCTCGGTCATCGAGAACTTCACGGCCTGGGAAAATCTGCGCGGCGTCTTCCTGCAATATACCGGGCATTACACCTTGCAGAATGTCGACCTCGTCGCCACGGACACCAATGGTTGGTGGGACTCGGCGATCGGCATCGTCTATGGCACGAATGTTTTCGACGCGGTCGTTGTCGGCGCAAATATCGAAGGCTATCCGAGGGGGATTTATTTAAGTCATGAGTCGTTATTTCCGGGCGTGACGTCGTTTCGCTACGATTTTATCGACACGGCAATCACGGGCGCGCATACGCCCTATGTCAATCTGACTGCTGAGGACCGAATTCTAACGAGCGCGGATCTCGCGAATTTGCCGCTCTCCTATGCATCCGGATATGGCGCGGGGATCATCATGGCGGGCCCGGACGGCGCGCATGACCCCGCCCTGGCGCTGCTTGGAATGAAGACCGACATGCTTGGAACGACGGAAACGTCGACGGACTGGGATCCGTTCCAGCTCGACTATTGGAATCTTCGCGGCGCGGTCGAGCAGAACGGCTACTGGACCACGGCGGACGGCAAGCAGGTGACCTTGGTCGAAGAATATGTCGCGGACCGCGTCACCGGCGATCTGATGAAGGTCGGGCTCTTTGTCGAAATTCCGGCGGCGATGAGCCTGACGCCGAACGCGAATGACTCGGCGGTGCGCGTCGCGCCGGACTATCACGGGCTTGTGGATCTGGGCAGCGCCGCGCCGGTCGGCGTCGCCGACCATGTAACGGCCCGCGCCGGCGAGAAGAATATCTTCAACGTGCTCGCGAACGACTATGACCCCGAAGGCGGCGCGGTGAGCCTCGACGGCCTCACCGCGGCACGGCACGGCCATGTTCTTGAGAACGAGGACGGCACGGTCACTTACATCGCCGATATCGGCTATCAGGGCGCCGATTCCTTCTTTTATTGGGTCGAGGACGGACAGGGAAAATTCACCAAGACCGAGGTGCATGTCACGGTGGAGATATAGCCGCCGGCCTCCATTCGGCTCTCACGGCCTGATCCGCCTCGTGTCTTGCGCGTTCGGCCGCCAGCTTGACGAAGGCGGACGGTTCGAGCAACCGCGATAGCGCCCAGATCGCCGCGCCGCGGACGAGCGGCGAGACGTCGTTAAGGCGCGCCATCGCCGCCGGGATGAGCGCCGGGTCGTTCGAATTGCCGATCGCGATCATCACATTGCGGACAAAGCGGTCGCGGCCGACCCGCTTGACCGGCGAGCCGGCGAAAAGCGCGCGAAAGGCCGCGTCGTCGAGCGCGGCGAGCGCGGCGAGCGGCGGGGATTGCAGCGCCTGGCGCGCATGGAAGGCGCTTTCTTCGGCTTCCGCCGCGAATTTGTTCCAGGGACAGACGGCGAGACAGTCGTCGCAGCCATAGATTCGATTGCCGAGACTCTTACGGAATTCGACGGGGATTTGTCCCTTGTGCTCGATGGTGAGATAGGAAAGGCAGCGCCGCGCGTCGAGCTCATAGGGCGCGGGAAAGGCGCGCGTCGGGCAAATGTCGAGACAGGCGCGGCAGGCGCCGCAATGATCCGTTTCGGCAGGATCGGCGGCAAGTTCCAACGTCGTAAAGACCGCGCCAAGGAAAAGCCAGGAACCGCGCCGGCGCGAGACGAGATTGGTGTGCTTTCCCTGCCAACCGATTCCGGCGGCTTGGGCGAGCGGCTTTTCCATCACGGGGGCCGTGTCGACGAAGATTTTCACCTCGCCGCCCAGCGTCTCGCACAGCCAGCGGCCGAAGCTTTTGAGGCGTTTCTTGAGGACGTCGTGATAGTCGCGGCCTCTCGCATAGACCGAGATCGCCCCCGTCGACCTCGCCTGGAGCGCGGCGAGCGGGTTTTCGGCGGGACCGTAATTGAGCCCCAGCATGACGACTGACTTTGCTTCCGGCCAGAGCGCGCTTGGCGCGGCGCGCGCATCGGCGCGCCGCGCCATCCAGTCCATGTCGCCATGCCGGCCGGCGGCGAGGAACGCCTCAAGGCGCCGGCGCCGCTCGGGTTCTTCGCCCGCAGGCGCGACGCCGACCGCGTCGAAGCCGCGGGCGAGCGCCTCGCGCTTGACCGTTTCAGAAATCGAGATCGGCATAATGCGCCGCCGGGGGGAGGAAATCGACGCGATCGGCAAGAAGGGGCCGGAAGCTCGGCCGGCATTTGAGGCGTTGATACCATTCCTTCACGGCTGGAAAATTCGACCACGGAATGACGCCGAGATAATCGTTCGACGACAAATGCGCGGCGGCGCCAAGATCGGCGATCGACATCCTTTCTCCGGCGAGAAAGGGACGGGACTCAAGGAGAAAAGCGAGATAGTCGAGATGCCATGACAGCGCGGCGAGGGCGGCGCGCTGCGCGTCGGCGTCCGCCCGCCGGCGGCCCTGCAAGCGCGCGTCGATGCGCTGTCGCAGAAGGGCGGCGTTGACCTCGCTTTCGAATTTCAAATCGAACCACGAAAAAAGCCGCCGCGCCTCGGCGCGCGCCGCCGATGTCGCCGGAAGGAGCGGGCAGTCCCGATAGGCCTCCTCAAGATAATCGGCGATGACCGAAGCGGGCGCGATCGCGGCCTCGCCGCCGGTCGGCGGCTCGTCAACAAGGACGGGGATCGCGCCCGCGGGATTGCGCGCGCCGAGCGCGCCGTCCTCGCGCCAGGGCGGCGTTTCGGCGAGCCGCGCCGGCAAGCCCTTTTCGGCGAGGATGAGCCGCACCGCGCGCGAGGCGGGGTCGAAAGGCATGTGGAGAAGGGTGCGCATGGCGGCGGACAATAACAGCGCCGGCGCTCGGGAAAAGCCCGTCTCCGGCAGAGGCCTTGCTTTGGGTGAGGCGCGCGCGCCGCGTATCGGCGCCGTTTTGGGACATGGGGCAGGGGAATGGACAGCCCGGCGATGCAATCCCGCTTTGACGCAGATTGGCGCCTCCCCGCGCCGCGGGCGCGGCGCGTCTCCATGACGCTTTACGCCTGGCAGGAGCCGGGTTGGGTTTTTCTCATCTCGATCGTCGC
>JBFXBB010000051.1:0-12045 GCA_050183685.1 Amphiplicatus sp. | reverse complement strand
GGACCATGCTCTCCGTGACGACGCTCGACCCCACGCTCGCGCGCGCGCTGGAGCCGCGGGCCACGCCGCCGCATCGCCGTCTCGCGGCGATAAAAGCGCTCGCCGAAGCGGGCGTTCCGGTCGGCGTGATGACGGCGCCGATGATCCCCGGCCTCAACGACAATGAAATGGAATCGATTCTCGAAGCCGCGAAGGACGCCGGCGCGCGCTTTGCCGGCTACACCGTCATCCGCCTGCCGCTCGAAGTCTCGACGCTCTTCAGGGAATGGCTCGAAGCGGTCTTTCCCGATCGCGCCGCGCGGGTCCTGCGCCATATCCGCGAGATGAATGGCGGGCGCGATTACGATCCGAAATGGTCGCGCGCCAGGGAGCCGAAGAGCGTCTTTGCAAGGCTCATCGGCGAGCGTTTCGACCTCGCCGCGCGGCGCCTCGGCCTCGATGAGCCGCCGCAAAAGCTCGATCGCCGCCGCTTTCGCATTCCTGTGGAAAAAACCGCGCAACTATCGCTGTTCGGCGAATCGTCCTCCGGTTAGCTTTCCCGTGAAGCCAAGCCGGATTCGCCGTGACAGCGCCGACGCCGACCTTCGAATTCGAAGACACATTCGAAAGCCAATTCGGCAAAGGCCTCATCGCCGGCGTCGACGAGGCGGGGCGCGCGCCGCTCGCGGGGCCCGTCGTCGCGGCGGCGGTCATTCTCGACCGGCAATGCATGCCGGCCGGCATTCGCGATTCGAAAACCATTGTCGAAAAGCGCCGCGGGGAGATCGCGGCCGCGCTTTGGAAAACCGCTCATATCGGCGTCGGGATCGCGAGCGTCGAGGAGATCGACCGGCTCAATATCTTGCAGGCCTCGCTTCTCGCGATGACGCGCGCGGTCGACGCGCTTCCCGTCAAACCGGCCCTTTGCCTTGTCGACGGCAATATCAAGCCGAAGCTCGGCTGTCCCGCCTATGCGATCGTCAAGGGCGACGGGCGCTCTTTCTCGATCGCCGCCGCTTCGATCATCGCCAAGGTCGCCCGCGACCGCATGATGTGCGACCTCGCCCGCGAATTCCCGCATTACGCCTGGGACTCGAACAAGGGCTATGCGGTCGAAGCCCATCGCGCCGCCCTCGCCCAATATGGCGTCACCCCACATCATCGGCGCTCTTTTGCGCCGGTGCACAATATATTGTATGCGGAGTCTTCCTCCCCTCTGTGTTGAGTAATCTTTCTTAACACTTTGATTCCGAAACAAAATTCTTTGTTGACGCCGGACTCCCGCCGACTCATTCTGCCGGCTCTTTTTGGAGGGCGGCGGCGTGGCGGAGCGACGGAAAAGCGCAAAAGCGGACGATCTCGCGGCCGCGCTGGACAAGGTCATCGAGGGCGATTCGATCAAGACCATGCGACGGCTTCCCGCCGCCTCGGTCGATCTCGTCTTTGCCGACCCGCCTTATAACCTCCAGCTCGGCGGCGATCTGAAGCGGCCCGACAACAGCCGCGTCGACGGCGTCGACGATGACTGGGACCGCTTTGAGTCCTTTGCCGCCTATGACGAATTCACGCGCGGCTGGCTCGCCGAGGCGCGCCGCCTCTTAAAGCCGGACGGGGCGATCTGGGTCATCGGCTCCTATCACAATATCTTCCGTGTCGGGACGGCCTTGCAGGATGAGGGCTTCTGGATCCTCAACGACGTCATCTGGAACAAGACCAATCCCATGCCGAATTTCCGCGGCGCGCGCTTCACGAACGCGCATGAGACGCTGATCTGGGCGGCGCGGGACAAAGAAGCGCGCTACACGTTCAATTATGCGGCCTTGAAGACCGCGAATGACGATTTGCAGATGCGCTCGGACTGGTCGATTCCGATCTGCGCCGGCAATGAACGCCTCAAGGGCGCGTCCGGCGCAAAAGCGCATCCGACCCAAAAGCCCGAGGCGCTGCTTTACCGCATCCTCCTCGCCGCGACCAATCCCGGCGACATCGTGCTCGATCCCTTTTTCGGCTCCGGCACGACCGGCGCGGCGGCGAAACTCCTCGGGCGCCGCTTCATCGGCATTGAGCGCGACAAGGACTATATCGCCGCGGCGAGGAAGCGCATCGCGGCGGTAAGGCCCGCCGCTCTCGAAGATCTCGAAACGACGCCCTCGCGCCGGACGGCGCCGAAAGTCCCTTTCGGCTCGATCGTCGAACGCGGCCTTTTAAGGCCCGGCGCGCGGCTCTTTGCGCCGCAGAAAAAGCACGAAGCGCGCGTAAGGGCGGACGGATCGATCGCCGTCATGGGCCCCGACGGCGCCGTGCAGGGCTCGATCCACAAAATCGGCGCGCATGTGCAAAAGCTTGAAGCCTGCAATGGCTGGACTTATTGGCACTATGAAGAAAAGACCGGCCTTAAGCCCCTCGACTTCCTGCGCGACAAGGTGCGTCGCGAGATGAAGGGCTGACGCTGACGCGCGGCTTGTTCAAGATGACGGCCGGGCGGGCCCCGCGGCCCATCCTTCGTGACGCGCCTTCGGCGCTCCTCAGGATGAGGCTGCGCACTATTGCAACAAGCACGGGCCTCATCCTGAGGAGGCGCGCAAGCGCCGTCACGAAGGATGGGCCGCGAGCGCGCCGATCGAGATGAAGTGCTCGCCGCGCTAGACGAGCCCGTTCCGCAGCGCCAAAGCAAGATCCAGCGCCTTTCGCATCACCGTCGGCAGGCGGACGGTTTCGGCGTCCGCCCAGTCCCCCGCGCGCCGCCTCCTCGTCTCGCCGACATAAACGTCGAGCTCCAGATGAAAATGCGTGAAGCTGTGCCGCGCCAAGCCCGCATGGCGCCAGTCCGCATCCGCCGGCGCGGCTTTCAAATGGTCGCCGCTTTCCTGCGTCCATGCTGTCGTCGGCAGGCCGAGCATGGCGCCGAGGAGGCCTTTTTCCGGACGGCGTTCGACCAAGACGCGGCCTTCATTGTCGAATAGCGCAAAGCCTGCGCCATAACGCGTCGGCTTCGGCTTTCTCGGCGCGCGCCGCGGATATAGCTCCGCCGCGCCCGCTTTGCGCGCGGCGCAAGACGCCGCGATCGGACAGGCGCCGCAGGCGGGCGCGCGCGGCGTGCACACGCCGGCGCCCAAATCCATCAGCGCCTGCGCGAAATCGCCCGAGCGCGAGGCCGGCCAGATGGACGCCGCTTTTTCGTAGATTTCGCGCTTTGCGGCCGGCAGGGCCGCCTCGACCGCAAAGAGCCGCGCCGTCACGCGCTCGACATTGCCGTCGACGACGACCGCGCGCCGGTCGAAAGCGATCGCGGCGATCGCGGCCGCCGTATAGGCCCCGACCCCGGGAAGCGCGCGCAATTCTTCTTCCGTCGACGGAAAGACGCCGCCGCAGCGCGAGACGATCACGCGCGCGCATTTGTGCAAATTGCGCGCGCGCGCGTAATAGCCAAGCCCCGCCCAGGCGGCGAGGACGTCCTCAAGCGGCGCGGCGGCGAGCGCGGCGACGCTCGGCCAGCGCGCAAGGAAGTCCCGATAGCGCGGCGTCGCCGCCGCAACGGTCGTTTGCTGCAACATGATTTCGGAAAGCCAGACGCGATAGGGGTCCGGACGCGGCGTCCGCCAGGGGAGGTCGCGCTTGCGCCGGGCGTACCAGGACAAGAGGGGATTGGCGATTCTTCTACGGGCGGACATTTGGTTGTAGGTTGTAGGTTGTAGGTTGCAGGGCGCTGGCTGTAGGTTGGGCGCGCCACAGGACCGACTACAACCTACAACCTCCAACCTCCAACCTCTCTCGCCATGGCGCCTGACCCCATCCGCACAAAGCCCGCCCGACGCGCCGCCCCGCCGGCGAGCCGCTTTACCGCCGCCGTCTTCGCCGACCTCGCCCGGCGGTCCCGATATGTCGATCCCGCGCTCGGCCCGTCCTGGGGAAAGATCGTCGGGGCGGAGATCGCCGCGCTCTGCCGGCCGGGCCGGATCACCGGCGGCAAGAGCGAGCGCGTCCTCGAAATCGTCGCCCCGAACGGCGCGGCCGCCGCCCGCGCGCAATTCGAGGCCGAGGCGATTCGCCAAAAGGTGAACGCCTATCTCGGCCCGGGCGCGATCGGCCGGATCGCCGTCCGCCAGGCCGGCGGCGCGCCCCTCCCCGCCGCGACCGGCAAGGGCAGGCCGGGCGACGGCTCGCTCGGCGCAGCGCTCGGCCGTTTTCGCGCCTCGATCACGCGCCGCAAGCCCTGACTTGCTTCGCGCCGGGCCCGGATCGCCGGTTAGATTTTTGAGTTGGCGGTTCTATCTTCAAGCTTCTAAAAACAGCTCCAGACTCGAAAAGAAGGAATCCCATGTCCCTCCTCCGCGCTGCGCTTCTCGCCTTGCCGATCCTCGCCGCCGCCTGCTCGGGCGCCTCGTCCGAAGGCGGGGACAAGACGCCGGCTGCCGCCGACCATGCCGCCGCCGAGACCGGCGCCAAAGCGGATATGGCGATGGGCCGGGCGGACGCGCCGGTGACGGTCATCGAATATGCCTCGCTCACCTGCTCGCATTGCGCGGATTTTCACGAGAGAATCCTACCGGCGATCAAGGAAAAATATATCGACGCCGGCAAGGTGAGACTGATCTTCCGGGAATTTCCGACGGCGCCGACGGGGCTTTCCTATGTCGCCTCGGTGCTCGCCCGCTGCGCCGCCGACAAGGGCGGCGCCGAGGCCTATTTCCTCGTCGTCAGTTCGCTGCTCAAGACGCAGCAGAGCTGGATCTCGGACGACGCCAAAACGGAGCTCGTCAAGCTCGCCGCGCAGGCCGGCATGGACGAGGCCGCTTTCGACGCCTGCATGGAGCGCCAGGATCTCGTCGATCTCATCAACGCCAATGTGAAATATGCGAGCGAGGAATATAAAATTAACGCCACGCCGAGCTTTGTCATTGGCGGCGAGACGACGGGGGTCCGTTCGGTCGAAGATTTCGAGGAAAAGCTCGACGCCGCCCTCGCCGCCGCAAAAGGCTAGCGTGACCCTTTATCCTCTTCCCCGCTCATCCCGGCTGAAGCCGGGACCCAGGACCGAGTTAGCGCCGGGTCCCGGCTTCAGCCGGGATGAACGCAGGCGAGGCCGCGCATTTGGGGGAAAAACCCACTGTTGGCGCGCCGCAAGAATCGGCGACAACTCGGTCGTCCTCGCAGCCTTGCCGGTAGCCCCGTGAAATTCGCCAATCTTCGCCTTGTCGGATTCAAGTCCTTCGTCGAAGCGACGGATTTCGAAATCCGCGACGGCCTGACCGGCATTGTCGGGCCGAATGGCTGCGGCAAGTCGAATCTCCTCGAAGCGCTGCGCTGGGTGATGGGCGCGACGTCGGCGAAGGCGCTGCGCGGCGAAGGCATGAGCGACGTCATTTTCGCCGGCACCGCCATGCGCCCGGCGCGCAACTGGGCCGAGGTCGTCCTGTCGCTCGACAATACCGACCGCACGGCCCCCGCCGAATATAATGACAGCCCAGTGATCGAGATTTCGCGCCGCATCATCAACAAGGATGACGGCGCCCATTCGATCTACCGCGTCAACACCAAGGAAGTGCGCGCCAAGGACGTGCAGCTTCTTTTCGCCGACGCGGCGACCGGCGCCAATTCACCTGCCCTTGTCCGGCAGGGCCAGGTCGCCGAGCTCATCAGCGCCAAACCGCAAAATCGCCGCCGGCTGCTCGAAGAAGCGGCGGGCGTCACGGGACTGCATTCGCGCCGGCACGAGGCCGAGCTGCGTCTCAGGGCGGCAGAACAAAATCTCGAACGGCTGACGGACGTCATTGGCGAGCTTGAGAATCAGAAAGTGGCGCTCGCGCGCCAGGCGCGCCAGGCGACGCGCTATCGCAACATTTCCGGCGACATTCGCCGCGCCGAGGCGATGGCGGCCTATCTTAGATGGCGCGAGGCGGTCGCCGCGCGCGACGCGGCCGATGAAAGCCTCAAAGAGATCGCCCGCGACATCGAGGAGACGGCGCGCGCCGCCGCCGCCGCTTCGGCCGCGCAGACCGACGCGCATGAAACGCTCGACCCCTTGCGCATGAGCGAGGCCGAAGCCGCCGCCGCGCTCCACCGCCTTGCCGTCGCGCGCGAAAATCTCGACGAGGAGGCGCAGCGCGCGGCCGCCGAGCTTGCCCGCCTTGAAGGCGAAGCCCAGCGCCTCGGCGGCGACATTGCGCGCGAAGAGGCGCTTTTGCGCGACGCCGACGGCGCGATCGGCGAGATCGCGCGCGAGGAGAACGACTTGCGCGCGCGCGAGGATTCCGAGGCCCAGCGGCTCGCCGTCGCCGGCGAGGAGATGGCGTCAAGCGCCGAAGAGGCCGAAGGGGCCGAGCGCGCTTTCGACGCGAAAAGCGCCGAGACCGCCGAGATCGACGCGCGCCGCCGCGCAATCGCCGGCGCCATCGAGGAAGCGGAGCGGCGGCTCACAAAAATCCGTATCGAGATCAAAGAGCTGACCGGCGAGCGCGCGCGGTTGCAGCCGACGCTGGACGAGGCCGCAAGCCTTTCCGAGGCGCGGGCGCGCTTTGAGGCCGCAAGGGACGCCGCCGAGCGCGCCGAGGCCGCCTATCACCGAGCCGAAGAGGAACGCGCCGGAGGCGAGAGGCGCGAGGCCGAATTGCGCGGCCCCCGCCAGGCCGCCGAGATCAAAGCCTCCGAACTCGCCGCCGAACGCGACGCGCTGAAGCGCATTCTCGACGCTGAGGGCGCGGGCGCCTTTCCGGCTCTTATCGAGAGCATCGAGGTCGACCCCGGCTATGAGACGGCGCTCGCCGCCGCGCTTGGCGATGATCTCATCGCCTCGATCGACGCCGCCGCGCCGGCGCATTGGTCGTCCCTCGGCGGAACGGCCCTCGACGGGACGCCCGATCTCCCGGGCGGGGCCGCGCCCTTGTCGCGCTTTGTCAAGGCGCCGCCGGCGCTCTCGCGCCGGCTCGCCGCGATCGGCGTCGTCGCGCCCGAGCAAGGCGCGCGGCTGCAATCGTCATTGTCGGCCGGTCAGCGTCTCGTTTCGCGCGAGGGCGATCTCTGGCGCTGGGACGGCTTTGTCGCCCGCGCCGAGGCGAAGACGGCCGCCGCGATCCGCCTCGAACAGAGAAACCGCCTTTTCGCGCTCGCCGGCGAAATCGAGGACGCAACGGCGCGCGCCGACGGGGCCGCGCGCGCCCATCGCGCGGCGAATGACGATTTCATCCGCCATCAGACGAATGAACGCGAAGCGCGCGCGCTTTTCGCCGAGGCGCGCCGGGCGCTCGATGCGGCGCGGCTGACGCTCGGCGATCTCGAACGCGAGCATGAACGCCGGACGGCCCGCCTCGCGCTCGTCGACGACACGCTCGCCCGTCTCGGCGACGACCGCGCCGAAACCGCCCGCGCGCTCGAAGCGCGCCAGGCGGAGAAGGCCGATCTTGCTGATCCGGCGATCCTCGCGGCCGAGCTTGGCGCGCGGCGCGAGAAGGTCGCCGCGGCGAGAACGCGCGCGGCCGAAGCGCGGGCCGCGCATGGCGATCTTGCGCGCGAGGCCGCCGCGCGCGCCGACCGGCTCGCCGAGCTTGCGCGCGACGGCGCGCTTTGGCGAAGCCGCGGCAAGGCCGCCAGCGCACGCATCGACGAGCTGCAATTGCGCCTCGCCGAGACGAAAGCCGCCGAGGAAGCGGCCGCCGGCGCGCCCGCCGCGATCGAGGAAAAACGCATCGCGCTTCTCGACAAGATCGGCGAGGCGGAGACGCGACGTTCGGAAGCCGGCGACGCGCTCGCCGCCGCCATCGCCGTCGCGCAAGAAGCCGACAGGGCCGCAAAAGCCGCCGACCGCGCCGCAGCCGAAGCGCGCGAGACGCGCGCGCGCCTCGAAGCGACCGCCGAAAGCGCCCTCGCCCGAGTCGAGGAAGCCGCGCGCCTCGCCCATGAAACCTGCTCGGCGCCGCCCGAAGAGCTTCTCGCCATCGCCGAGCACAAAGAAGGCGCCGAATTCCCCGCGCGCGACGACGTCGATCGCCGGCTTGAGCGCTATAAGCGCGAGCGCGAGACTCTCGGCGGCGTCAATCTGCGCGCCGATGAAGAGATGCGCGAGGTCTCCGAACGGCTCACCGAACTGACGACCGAACGCGACGATTGCGAAAGCGCCATCCGCAAATTGCGCGCCGCGATCGGCGGCCTCAATCGCGAGGCGCGCGAGCGCCTGCTCGCGGCGTTCGACACGGTGAACCGGAATTTTTCAAAGCTCTTCACCCGGCTTTTCAATGGCGGCCAGGCGGAGCTGCGCCTGATCGACGCCGAGGATCCTTTGGAGGCGGGCCTTGAAATCTTCGCCTCGCCGCCGGGCAAGAAGCTCGCCTCGATGTCGCTCATGTCGGGCGGCGAGCAGGCCTTGACGGCGACGGCGCTCATCTTCGCAGTCTTCATGGCGAACCCCGCCCCGGTCTGCGTTCTCGACGAGGTCGACGCGCCCCTGGACGACGCCAATGTGGAGCGCTTCTGCCGGCTTCTCCATGAAATGGCGCAGGAGACCTCGACGCGCTTCATCATCATCACCCATCATGCGCTCACCATGTCGCGCATGGATCGCCTCTTCGGCGTCACGATGATCGAACGCGGCGTCAGCCAGCTCGTCTCGGTCGATCTCCACAAGGCCGAGCAGCTCGCCGCCGCGGAATAGCGGCGCCTTTCCGGTCGGGGCGGCCGCCGATCAATCTTTGCCCGGCGCGCTCTTATGGAACGACGCCTTCCGGCATCGTCGGAAATGAGGGGAGCCCCTTATCCATAAAATCCCAGGACGGCGCCCGACTTGCAAAAACGATCATCGACGGCTTGGCGATTTCCGGGTCGTCGAGGCTCGATGCGCGGACAAAGTGCATGTCGGGCGCCGCCGAATTCGTCGAATAGATCGCCGACCCGCACTCCGGACAGAATTTGCGGCTGACGACATTCCCGCTGTCCGCGGGGCGGTCATAAGCTTTTACGGCGCCTGTGACGGAGAAGGCCTGCGCCGGCACGACGACATGGGTCGCGTGCCCGGTGGCGCTCGTCTTCCGACAATCGACGCAATGGCAATGCCCCGCCATCATCGGCGCCGCTGCGGCGCGATAGCGAACTTTCCCGCACAAACACCCGCCTTCAAATCCGTCCGCCATCATCGCCTCCTTTTGCCCTGCCATTCCTGGACGGCGCCATTGCGGCGACTTGCGCCGTCTTGCTTTCCTCCGAGGATCGCTGACGCTTGACAGCCCCAGCCTCCCCGGTCCGGCCCGAATGGACAACCTGGTGAAACCCCGCATCTCGCCTCGCCTAATCTAGGCCAGCCTCGGGCAAGCAACTTCAAGCGATCACGGTTGACCCCGACGCTGAAAACAGCCTAGCGCTATTGAATTGCAACTTGCAAGTTACAATTCAAAGACGTCAGAAAAAAGGCCTCAGCGTTTCGGGCGACTGAAACGCTGTTATCGCGCCCGGAGCCTCCGCCGTGACCCGCTCGTTAAAACCGAAGCCGCGCTCGCCCTGTCCGATCGCCACCTCGATGGCGATGCTCGGGGATCGCTGGACGCTCGTCCTTGTGCGCGACATGGCGAATGGCAAGAAGCGCTTCGCGGAGTTTCTCGCCTCGCCCGAACGCATCACGACGAGCATGTTGACGGACCGTCTGGAGCAGATGGAGCGCGCTGGGCTCATCACGCGCCGCGCCTATCAGAAACATCCGCCGCGCTATGATTACGCGCTGACGCCGAAGGGACGCGCGCTTCTGCCCGTATTGCAGGCGCTTTGCCGCTGGGCGAACAAATATGAGCCGGGCACATGGACCCCGCCCGACAGCTTCATGCGGGCGAAGTGGTCGTCATGAGGCCGCCCCTCCCGCCTTCGCTTGAAATCACTTTTGAGCTGTAAGACAGCCCGCTGACGTAGCCCGCTGTTTCAGGGCAAGGAGTTGGAGCGGCCGCCACCTGTTTGTGAACAGCGTCGATTTTTACGCCCTTGACGAATCGATAGCCAGATAGTTATGAGATAAACCATAACTTACGGGTTATGGTTTATGACTCGAACAGCGACTGACGGCCTGTTTATGGCGCTCGCCGATCCGACCCGCCGGGCGATCTTCGAGCGGCTTTCGAAGGAAGGAGAAGAATCCGTACATTCCTTGACGGATTATGTCGGCGTCTCGCAACCGGCAATTTCAAAGCATCTTGCTATGCTCAAGCGTGCCGGGCTGGTCAAGGACCGACGGGCTGGCCGAGAAACTTTCTATGGCGTCGACATGAAAGGCCTTGTCCCCCTAATCGACTGGGTGGGCGTTCACGTCGATTTTTGGCGCGGACGCCTCGACGCTCTCGAAGACCTTTTGGACAGGATGGACTCATGAGCGATGTCGCCAAGGACACTCGCGCTTTGGTGTTCGAGCGACAGACGCCGCATGCGCTGGATAAAGTTTGGCGCGCGCTCACTCAGCCTTGGCTCATTGAAGAATGGCTGATGGCGAACGACTTCGTGGCGGAAGTCGGACACCATTTTACCTTGCGCAAGCAACCACTGCCAGGCTGGTCCGGCGTGGTTCACTGCGAGGTTTTGACCGTGGAGCCTCCCCGCCGACTTGCATATCGTTGGGGTGACGGCACGGAATCGGATAGCGGCGTTCAAACGATTGTCACCTGGACGCTGACGCCTCATGACGGCGGAACGCTGGTGCGCATGGAGCAATCCGGCTTTCGCCCCCCGGACGACCTTGCCCATACCCGGATGGGACCGTGGTGGCGGCGCGTTTTGGAGCGTCTTGAGCAAACGGCGGGAGACAGCGCATGAGCGTTCGCATAGCCATCGTTTATCATAGCGGCTATGGGCATACAGCGCGGCAGGCGGCAGCCGTCGCGGAAGGCGCGGCAGGGCTGCGCGGCGCCGAGCCGCTACTTTTGACTGTCGAAGAGGCGCAATCGCGCTGGGACGATCTGGGCGCCGCCGAAGCAATCATTTTCGGCGCGCCGACCTATGTCGGCGGACCATCCTCCGCGTTCAAGGCGTTCCAGGAAGCAACGTCTCACATCGTCATGGCCAAAGGTTTAGCCTGGAAGGATAAAATCGCAGCGGGCTTTACCAATTCGGGCTCGCGCTCCGGCGACAAGTTGGCGACGCTCATCCAGATCGCTCTGTTTGCGGCGCAACACGGCATGCACTGGATCAATCTCGACTTGCCGCCGGCCAACTGCTCAACAGCGGGTTCGGAGACGGATCTCAATCGACTGGGCTTTTGGCTGGGTGCTGCGGCGCAGTCAAATACGGATGAGGGTCCTGAACTCGCTCCCCCGGAATCGGACCTTGCGACCGCGCGCCATCTTGGAAGGCGTGTGGCAGAAACGACGCTACAGTTTGTCAAGGGACGAGCGCTGTAGAAGCGATTTGAACTTTTGGGAGAACAGCGCCCTTCTGCAACAAGGGTTTTTGGCCCTTTTTGTCCCGGCGCTCATCGCTCCGGACTTGCGAAAGGCGAGCGATCTGCTCCGAGATCGACGAAATTGGCCTACGTTGGAGCCGGCCTTATTTTAATGGAATCATTCTGCTGACGGAGAGAGCGCGTCATTGAAAGACATATTCTCCAATCGCAAATTCTGAAGCGGGGCCAGAACGGCTTTCATCTGAAGCATGATAAGAACGGCGTCGCCGCGCCGAGCGCGGCGGGCGATAAATCGCGATCGGCGCTGGCGGCCTATCCTTCGTGACGGCGTTTCGCGCCTCCTCAGGATGAGGCTTTCCCTTATTTGCAACAAAGCACGGCTTCATCCTGAAAAGCGCCGAAGGCGCGTCGCGGAGGATGGGCCGCAGAGGCGCCGATCGGGATCAATGCCCGCGCTAACCCTGCTCCCTCACCTGCCTTACGGCCTCGGCCAAGAACTCGCCCATATGGCGGCGGATCTGGTGGTCGGTTTGATCGACGCCTTTGGCGTCGAAATCGGCGCGAATTTTGCGGAAGACGTCCTCGTCGCCCGCTTCAACGAGATCGGCCTTGATCACTTCCTGCACATAGGCGTCGGCCTTTTCGCCCTGAAGGCCCATCAGTCCCGCCGCCCATTGGCCGAGAAGCTTGTTGCGGCGCGCCTC
>JBFXBB010000050.1:0-12046 GCA_050183685.1 Amphiplicatus sp. | reverse complement strand
GCTCTACAGCAAGGACGACGCTTGAGGACCGACGCGAATAGCGCGACTTACCGCGCCCCCCCTTCTGTCCTCGCCTCCGCCTGCGCCGCCGGCGGCGGCCGCAGCTCTTCGTCGGTCCGCGGCTTCACCTCCGTCTCGCCCACAGGCAGGGCGAGCCCGTCGACCGTCGTAAACGCCAGTCCCTCAACCGTCCGAACCCGAACGGCTTCGCGAGGATGGTGGATCAGCGGCTCGCCTTCGGGCGCGACGGATTTATAGGATTTGACCGACGAGACGAGCGTCTTTCCATCCGGCTCGCTCACATAGGCCGGCGCGGCGTCGATCCGGACCGCGTAGGAGATGTGGGTCTTCTCTCCGCCGGCCCCCGCCGGGCTGTAATCGGCGTTCCGACGCAAGGCGTACCAGAGCGCCGACAGATCCATGCCCGTGGAATATTCTATGTTCGCCGCGACGAGCGTCAAAAACGCAGCATGGACCGGCTTCCACGGCCGATAGCCGCCAAGATAGCCTTTGAGCCCGCCACCCGGCTGCATTTCGAAATCGGCGCGCGCCTGCAACAGCTCCAGACCGTAGCCGTGGGCGGCGTCGCGGACAAAGACCTCGGGCGAGGCCTCGGTCGTGATGCGCCCGCCCGCGACCTTGCCCTTGAAGAGCGCCTCATATTTCCAATGCGGCTTGATGCGGAAAGTGTAATCGCGCGCGATCTCGCCGGCGCCGTTCTTGGCGAGCGTGTCCGAACTCAAATAGACGCCGAGGCTGACATCGTCGTCATTCATCGGGTCCTCGCCCTTGCCGGAAACGACGATCACCAGCGTCCAGACGCCGGCATGGGCGCTGTCATTGCCCGAGGCCGCAGCGCCTGATTTTCCCGGCGGCGAGCGGTAGAATTTCAGGCAGCCGACCGCCCGGTAGAAATTATTGTCGATCCCCTTCTCGCCCGTCGGGCTCGTAAAGCCGGTCGACGCATCGTCGTCGAGATCGATCCCCTCGCCGATCGCGCCGGCGACGGGGGTGAGGCCGGGATCCGGACCCGTCGTCGGATCGGCGTAGACATTCGCCCGGTCCTTGCCGCGAAAAGCCATCTGATTGAGGCGCAAAAACCGGTGCGTCATCGTGTTTTCGGGATCGAAGAGCCACTTGGCCGCCGCGGGCTCATAGCCCGCCTTGATCATGATCAAGGGCCAGTCGGGGGTCGGGTTCACGCCATCCGGACAATCCGTCCCAGGATCGCCGGGACCGCCCTTGCCGCCGTAATAAAGGGCCGGTTCATTCCAGTCGACGGCGTAGGTCTTCGTCCATTCGGCGCGCGCCGCGCCCGACGCGGCGGCCAGAACGCCGGCGATGCAAGTCAGCAGAATCGTTCCGCGCGGTTTGATCATGGCTTTCTCAAGAGGAGGCGGCGATGACCCTCGACCCGTCCGATCATTGCGCGCCGCCTTCGGTCCTCGCCGTCTCCAGCGCTGCGGGAGGCGGACGCAGCTCCTCGTCGGTCAGCGGCGTCCATGTCGTCTTGCCGGGCGGCAGAATGATTCCGTCACTCGTCTGAAAAGAGCTGCGGGGATGGCGGATCAGCGGCTCGTCCTCGGGCGCGGCGGCCTTATAGGATTTGACCGACGAGACAAGCGCCTCGCCGTCGGGCTCGGTCACATAGGCCGGCACGGCGATAACCCGGATCGCGTAGGAGATGTGGGTCTTCTCCCCGCCCGGCCCCGCCGGGCTGTAATCGGCGTTCCGCCGCAAGGCGTACCAGAGCGCCGATAGATCAAAGCCCGAGGAATACTCTAAATTCGACGCGCCAAGCGCCAAGAGGGCGGCATGGACAGGCTTCCAGGGCCGATAGCCGCCAAGATAGCCTTTGAGCCCGCCGCCCGGCTGCATCTCGAAATCGGCGCGGGCCTGCAAAAGCTCCAGGCCGTAGCCGTGGCTGGTGTCGCGCAGGAAGACCTCCGGCGTCGCCGCGGTGGTGATGCGCCCGCCCGCGACCTTGCCCTTGAAGAGCGCCTCATATTTCCAATGCGGCTTGATGCGGAAAGTATAGTCATGCGCGATATTGCCAGCGCCGTTATGCGTCAGCGTGTCCGAGCTCATATAGACGCCGAGGCTGACATCGTCGTCATTCATCGGGTCCTCGCCCTTGCCGGAAACGACGATCACCAGCGTCCAGGCGCCGTTGCGCGCATTGTCGTTCCCCGACGCCACCGCGGGCAATTGGCCGGGCGGCGCGCGATAAAATTTCAGGCAGCCGACCGCCCGGTAGAAATTATTGTCGATCCCCTTCTCGCCCGTCGGGCTCGTAAAGCCGGTCGCCTTGTCGCCGTCGAGATCGATCCCCTCGCCGATCTTTCCCGTGACCGGAGAAAGACCGGGGTCCGGGCCCGCGGTCGGATCGGCGTAGACACTCGCCCGATCCTTGCCGCGAAACGCCATCTGATTAAGGCGAAAGATCCGCGGTTGCGTCTTATTATCCGGGTCGAAAAGCCATTTGGCCGCCGCGGGCTCATAGCCCGCCTTGATCATGACCTGAACCCAATCGGGACTCGGGATCGCGCCTTCTGGACAATCCGTACCCGGATCGGTAAGACCGCCCTCGCTGCCATAATAATTGGCGGGTTCGTTCCAGTCGACGGCGTAGGTCTTCGTCCATTCGGCGCGCGCGGTCCCGGGCGCAGCGACGCTCGCGGCCGCGAGCGCAAGGCCGGCCATGCACGCCATCGCACGTCCTTTGCGCGCCGCCGCGGCGGGTCGGCGTCCGGCCCGTTTCAACCCGTCCGGCCCGCCGCTATGATGATGAGCGCGTGAGGTCATTGCGTGCGCGCCTCGACGAGGGCCGCCGATTCCAGCCACGCCGCCGGCGGGCGCAGCTCTTCGTCGCTCAGCGGCTTTACCGCGGTCTGTCCTTCCTGCACGTCAAGCCCGTCGACCGTCCGATATTTCCGCGACGATTCCGCCGGATAAGAGATCAACGGCTCGTCCTCGGGCGCGACGGATTTATAGGATTTGACCGACGAGACGAGCGTCTTGCCGTCGGGCTCGGTCACATAAGCCGGCACGGCGTCGACCCGAAGCGCGTAGGAGATGTGGGTCTTCTCCCCGCCGGGCCCCGTCGGGCTATAGGTGGAGTTGCGCCGCAGCGCATACCAGAGGGCCGGCAGCTCGACGCCGGCATTGCTCTCGAAAGCCCATCCCCGTTTTTTCAACCATTCCTCGTAGAGCGGCGCCCACGGCCGATAGCCGCCGAGATATCCCTTGAGCCCGCCATCCGGCTGCATCTCGAAATCGGCGCGCGCCTGCAACAGCTCCAGACCGTTTCCAAAGCCGGCGTCGCGAACGAAGACGGCGGGCGACGTCTCGGTGGTGATCCGTCCGTCCACGACCTTGCCCTTGAAGAGCGCTTCATATTTCCAATGCGGCTTGATGCGGAAAGTATAATCGCGCGCGATGTCGCCGGCGCCGTTCTTGGAGAGTTGGTCGGAACTCAAATAGACGCCGAGACTGACATCCTCGTCATTCATCGGATCGTCGCCCTTGCCGGAGACGACCATCACCAGCGTCCAGACGCCGCTATTGGCGTTGTTGTTCGACGCGATAAAGGTGGCGGATGTGCGCGGCTCGCCCCGATAAAATTTCCAGCAGCCAACCGCCCGGTAGAAATTATTGTCGATCCCCTTCTCGCCCGTCGGGCTCGTAAAGCCGGTCGACTTGTCGCCGTCGAGATCGATTCCCTCGCCGATCTCGCCCGAGACCTCGACAAAACCGGGATCGGGAGCCGTGGTCGGATCGGCGTAGACATTCGCCCGGTTCTCGCCGCGGAACGCCATCTGGTTGAGACGCTGCCTGGGGGTCAGCGTTCTATTGTCCGGATGGAGGAACCATTTGGCGGTCACGCGCTCATATCCCGCCTTGACGAGGATCTCGACCCAGTCGGGATCCGGATTGACGCCATCAGGACAATCCGCACCCGGATCGGCGGGCCCGCCCTCGCTGCCATAATAAAAGGCCGGTTCATTCCATTCGACGGCGTAGGTCTTCGTCCATTCGGCGCGCGCGACGCCCGCCGCGGCCGCGAGAGCGACGCCGCCTGTCAAGATCAATCGAACGGCTTCATGCGGCGGGCTCTTCATGGCCTTCTCCAAGATCGAAGCGAGCAACGCCCGCTATTCCGCCAAGGCGCGCTTGCCCTCCGCGGGACGCGGGATGAGTTCGACGACATAACCGTCCGGATCAAGAATCATATTGATCCCGTCGGAAATTTCGCGCCTGGTCCGGCCGCCGGAGGCGACAACATGCTCGGCGAGCTTGCGCGCATCCGGCACGAACAGAATAACGCGCCCAAAGCTTGTCGCCTCGGGCTTGGGTTCGCCCTGCTGTATGACGAGGAGCGTGTCGGCCATCCGGTCGCCCGTCATGCCAAGCGTGTAATAGCGCGCCGGACCGCCCTCGGCCGGACCGCGGCCGCCGACCTTCATGCCCAGCGCCTCGGTGTAGAACGCCTTCGAGCGTTCGATGTCGGATACGACAAGCGCCATGCCGCCGACGCGGAAGGGCCGAATGTCGTCGCCGAGCGGCGCCGGCCCCTCCGCCCGCGCTCCGGCCATAACGGCCGCGAGCGCGACCGCGACAAATACGGACAATCGGATCATTGAACGCTTCCTTTGGTTCCCGCCGCCTCCGCCCGCATCGATGGCGGCGGGCGCAGCTCTTTGTCGGACAGCGGCGTTGCTTCTGTCTGGCCTTCCGGAACGGTCATCCCGTCAACCACTGGCCGCCGGCCGGGACGGTTTCGCGGCGGAAAATAGATCAGCGGCTCGCCCTTGGGGGCGACAGATTTGTAGGATTTGACCGAAGAAACAAGCGTCTTTCCGTCCGGCCCGGTCACATAAGCCGGCACGGCGTCGATCCGTTGCGCGTAGGAGATGTGAGTTTTCTCCCCGCCCGCCCCCGCCGGGCTGTAATCGGCGTTGCGCCGCAAGGCGTACCAGAGCGCCGGCAACTGGATGCCGTCCTGGGTTTCGACAACGCCCCCCGAGCGCTTGATGAAATTATCGAAGACCATCGCCCAGGGCCGGTATCCGCCAATATAGCCCTTGAGCGAGCCGTCCGGCTGCATATGCAGGTCGGCGCGCGCCTGCAAAAGCTCCATGCCTCCCCCATAGCCGGCGTCGCGGAAAAAAACCTCAGGCGTCGCCTTGGTCGTGATGCGCCCATCGACGACCTTGCCCTTGAAGATCGCCTCATATCTCTCATGGGGTCCAATCCGGAAAGTATAATCGGGCGCGACCTGGTCGAAACCGTTCTTAACGAGCCTTTCGAGGCTCATATAGAATCCGATATCGACGTCGTCGTCATTCATCGGATCGTCGCCCGCGCCGGAGACGACGATCACCATCGCCCAAACGCCGTCCCGCATGAAGCCGTTCACCCCCATCGCCGAGGCCGATGTGCGCGGCTTGCCGCGATAATATTTCCAGCAGCCGAGCGCTCGGTAGAATTGGTTGTCGATCCCCGTCTCGCCCTCCGGGCTCGTAAAGCCGGTCGTCTTGTCGCCGTCGAGATCGATCCCCTCCCCGATCGTTCCCGAAACCTCGACAAAACCGGGGTCGGGGGTCGAGGTCGGATCGGCGTAGACATTCGCCCGGTCCCTGCCGCGGAAGCCCATCTGATTGAGGACCTGAGATCGGGGCATCATATTGTCCGGATAGAAAAGCCACTCGGCCTGCTCGCGCGAATAGTCAGCCTTGACCATGATCTCGACCCAGTCGGGATCGGGATTGGCCCCCTTTGGACAGTCCGTACCCGGATCGACTGAATTGCCCTCGCCGCCATAATAGAGGGCGGGCTCATTCCATTCGACCGCGTAGGTGTTCGTCCACTCGGCGAACGCCGCGCCCGGCGCGGCGGCAAAGGCCGCAGCCAAAGAAGCGACCGCCGCGGCGCATGTCTGTGGGATCCGTCTATGCGGCCGCATTCTCGTCGTAATGTTCCCTAGGCCATGATCTCGGAGATCGGGCTGGACGTCTTCATGGCCGCGGCGCCGAACTCGCCGACCGGTGCGCCGACGAGCTGCTGCGCGGTCAATGACACGCGGGTGACGGCGTCGCCCTTCGACGCGATGTGACGCCCGCCTTTGTGGCGCCCGTCCGCGCCGCCGGCGATGATCATCGGAATATTCTCGATGCTGTGGATCTTGGCGTAGCCGGTGTCGCTGAACGCCAGCACCAGGGTGTGATCCAAAAGCGTGCCGTCGCCCTCCTTGATCGCATCGAGCTCCACGAGGAAATCGCCAAGGCCCTGCATGGTGAGGGCCGCGAGCTGGCTGGTCTTCGGCTGATAGCCGAGCTTGCTGTCGGTCGGCTCGTCATGGGTGAGCTGGTGATAGATCTTGGAATCGCCCGGCAGATAGGTGTCGGAGGCGCCGATCGTGTGCACCCAGTTGAACACTTTCGTCTGATTGCACGCCAATCCCATCGCGAGGAGCTTCGCCATTTGCTTGTTTTTCTCGTTGACGACGTCGATCGCGATCGAGGCCGAGGCCTCTTCCGGCTGTTTGGGAACCACGCAGGCCTCGGCTTTCGCCGGGCGCTCCAACTGCACCGCCAGGCTGGCCTCCATCTCGCGCACCGAGTTGAAATATTGATCAAGCTTGATCTGATCGACCCGCCCGACATCGGCCATCAAGGCCTTGCGCTGATCGGTGATCGCCGACAGAACGCTCTGGCGCAGCATCACCGACGGATCGGGCTTCCAGTCCGGGCTGTTCGGATCCTGGAAGCCTTCGCCGAAGAGCCGCATGTAAAGCGCGACCGGCGTCATTTCGGGCGTCGCGAAGCCCTTGCCGGTGCGCGTCGAAAAACTCGCCTGCCTTCCCGAGGCCGACACATCGAGCGCCTTCAGGCGCGTGCCCGTCCCGATGGCGTCGGCGACCTTGGTGTCAAGCGAGGGGCCGTCGAAACTGCCGGTCGCCGTCGGCGCGATTCCCGACATGATCGAGGCGTGGCCGCTCCAATGCACATGGTTGGGCTTGCCGTCGCCGATCGCCCGAAAGCCCGAAAAGACCGTCACCTTTTCCTTCACGGGCGCGAGCGACTGGAGCTCCGGGGTCATCTCCCAGCCGGGCCCTGTCTTCGTCGGCACCCACCGCGTGCCGGCCGGCGTGTGCGTCAGGCCGAGGCCCCAGAAATAGGTGCCGAACCGGGTCGGCAGGCGGGCGCCGCTATCCGCATAGGCAAGGCCGTTGCCGTCAAGGAAAACGTCCAAAAGCGGAATGCCGACATAAACCGCGGCGCCGCCAAGCGCGCCGCGCATCACTGACCGTCGATTGAAACGCGATTTCATTGGGTCTCTCCTCGGATGTCGTTTCATTCTGCCGCCGCTTCCCGGGCGTGCGGTTCATCTGCGGACGCCATTGACGCCGGCGCCTCTAAGAACCTGCTGCTGGCACCGATCGCGCGGAACAACGGCTTCAGCCGATATCCATTCTCGGCGAAGTCCTCCGTCTGGGCGTCGATATAATCCTCATCCTCATAGGAGGGCTTGTGACCGACGCCATAGGCGTAGACCTGCTGGACGAGGCAAGACGGAATCTTTGTATTGTCGCGCAGCATCTCCCCTAGACCGGGCGCGCCGATAAACTTTTTCCCGCCCATATCGGCGCTGACATCGATCAGCATGCCGTTTTCCATCGTGCGCTTCTGCCCGATGCCGTCAAAATGTTCGAGAGTGAGCCCGATCGGGTCGCTCGCGCGATGACAGGCCGCGCAGCCGGGATTTTCCATATGGGCGACGAGCCGTTGACGGACGGTGCCCTTGTCGATCGCCTGCACCTTTGAGAAATCCACATCCGCCGGCGGATCCGGCGTCGGGCTGCACCGGTAGATCTCGTTGATTTTCACGCCCCGCCTGGTCGGCGAGGAGGCCGCCGCATGCGCGAAAGAGGAAAGGAAGCTCGCCTGCGTGAGCACGCCCGATCTTTCAGCCTCGGCCGGAAAGGTAAAGCGCGCCCACTCCTTGCCGCCGGCCAGGAACGGCACGTTGTAAATCGCCGCAAGATGGCGGTTCAGAACGGTCGTCCGGGTCGTGAAGATATCCCGGTAGTCGCCATCCTCCGCGACCAATCGGTCGACCAGCATCCGCAGCGTCTCTTCGCGGGCCGAATCGATGATCGACTGGCTGAACTTCGGATAGGTCGCCACGTCCTTGGTCGCTTCGTGCAGCGCATCCAATTGCAGGAAGTCGGCGAAGAACGCGCGCACGCCGTCTTCGAGGCGAGGCGAAGCGACCATGCGCGAAAGCTCCTTATCGAGCCCCGATTCCGTATGGAGCTTGCCCTTGGCGGCGGCGGCGAGCAATTCGGCGTCAGGCGCCGCATCCCAGAGAAGGAAGGACAGGCGCGAGGCCTTGGTGTAGGCGTCAAGCCGCAGCTTGCCGGGCTTTGCCGGGTCAGGCTCGGCCCGTTCGACGCGGAACAAAAACTCCGGCGCGTCGAGCAGGCTGACGAGCGCCAATTCGAGACCTTTGTAGAAATCCTGCGCCTGGCCGGCGCCGCGCTCCGCAAGCGCGACGCGCGCGTCGATCTCGTCCTTGCCGAGCGGACGCCGGAACAGCAATTCGCCATAACTCTCAACGAATTTGGCGGCGCATTTGGAATCGGCCGCCTTGACGTCGCGCGGCTTGCAGGGAACGGTTTTCTCTCTGCGATCCGCGTCCAGAACTTGCGCCGCGATCCCGCGGGCCATTGAGTCGTACTGCACGAAACCGCCCGCCGTGACCGACAGCTCGCTATTGCCGACCTCCAAAAGCCCGGCGTCGCGCTTGGCGGCCTCAAAGCGCCCGTTGACGTCAATATCGGCCCCGAAGACATGCGCGATGACATTGCGGTATTGGCTCTCCGTCAGGCGCCTGGTCGCCACAATCTGAAGATCGCGGGCGTCAGCCGCAGACCGGCTGGCGGCGACCCCGGCAGGCGCCGAAGCCAAAAGTCCGCCAAAAACCACCACAGCGGCTGCAATCGACCGTATATAGGCTCGCACCGCACAACCTCCCTTGATATCTATTCGATCTCTGCGGATCGTCCGAAAAACATAGGCGCCATGCTATTTTCAGTCAATGACGCCACGGGAAATTACACATTCTCGTGACCTAGCCTCGTGGCCTAAAAAGACGGCTTCGCCAAGACTGGCGGAGGGTGACCCGCCGCCGGCGCCGACATGCACAGCGATCGCGCAACACAGCGATCGCGCAACACAGCGATCGCGCAACACAGCGATCGCGCAACACAGCGATCGCGCAACACAGCGGTCGCGCAACACAGCGACGCGCAACGACGACGCGGCGCGGTCGCCAAGCTTTGTTCCATTCCCGACGATCCGACGCCTTAACGATACGCCAACATGCGGCCGAAAGGTTGCGTTGCTGGCGGTTTCTCCTTTATTTAGTCGCGTCCACAGCCTTTCGACTTTGAGCGCCGCCTTCGATTATTAAGACGAATATGCCGCTCCTTCCCCCCCTAACATCAAGGAAAACTTATGCTTCGAAGCGTCTTTGCTTTCGCCGCGTCCCTCTCCCTGGGACTCGTCGCTTGCGCCCCCAGTCGCGTGGAGACGGTTGAGCCGGCTCAGGCGAGCATCGAATCGACCGAAACGGCCGCCGTCGGCGACCTGGCGGAGGGCCGACGGATATACAAACTGCAATGCGAGCTTTGTCACGATGACGAGTTCATGGCGCCGCCGCTCGATGGCATTTACGGGCGCAATATCGCCTCCGGCGACTTCGGTTATACCGACGCCTTGAAAGCCAAGAAAGACGAGACATGGAATGACGGCACGCTCGACGCCTTCCTGAAGAATTCGCATGAGTTTGCGCCGGGAACGGAGATTGACATCGAGATCGCGAACAAGGACTCTCGCGCCGCGCTCATCGCTTACCTTAAGAGCCTCGACTAGATCATACGGCGATCAATCCGAGTAAGAGCCCCGCGGCCCATCCCCCGCGGCCCATCCTTCGTGACGGCGCTTCGCGCCTCCTCAGGATGAGGCCCGTGCTTGTTTGCAATAGTGCGCAGCCTCATCCTGAGGAGCGCCGAAGACGCGTTGCGAAGGATGGGCCGTGAGCGCCGATCGAGATGAAGCGCTCGCCGCGCTAGAACCTATTGAAAGCCCGCATCTAAAGCATGGTCCCCGACCCCCGTTTCGGGGACCATGCTTTAGCACGGTTTTTTGTCGCCATTGCCCGGCTTTGGCGGCAAGGCGTGGATATAGGCCGCAAGCGCGGCCAAATCCGCGTCGGAATAGAGGCTGGTGCTCGCCAAGACGGACCGCATGCCCTCCGGCTCATTGAAGCAGATATCCGTGCCGGTCTTCAAAAACTCCGCCAAATCCGCTTCGGACCAGTCGCCAATTCCGTCTTTGTGCGACGTGATGTTGCTCGCGAAACGCCCGCCGACCTCAAGATTGGGCGCGCCCGCATAGCGCGCCTTGAGATCCGGCCCGCCCAGAAGATCCCTTGGCGTATGGCAGGACGCGCAATGGGCCGGTCCCTCGGCCAGATAGCGCCCGCGATTCCACTCTTCCGATTTGTCAGGATCGGGAGTGAACGCTTCAGGATGGAAATAGAGCAGCTTCCAGGCCCCCACCGCCCAGCGCATATTGTAGGGGAAAGGGAGTTTGTGGCGCGCGTTTCGCGCCGCCTCCGGCGGCAGCGTCTTCAAATAGGCGAAGAGATCGCGGAGATCGGACGTCGTCATGAGGCTGTAGGACGTATACGGAAAGGCCGGATAGAGATGCCGGCCGCGCCTGTCGACGCCGCGCGCCATCGCATTGACGAATTCGAGTTCCGTCCAGCCGCCGACCCCGTAAGTCGCATCGGACGAGATATTCGGCGCGACGAATGTCCCGAAGGGCGAAGTCAGTTCAAGGCCGCCGGCGAGCCGCCGCCTGTCATTCTGACCGGGCGTCATATGACAGGCCGAGCAATTGCCGGCCTGAAACATCGCCTCGCCATTGACGAGGTCCGGCGCATGATCCGCCGACAGCGCCGCGGCCGGAAGCCTCTTCGGCGCAATCAGAAACGCGCCCGCGACAGCGATGAGGATCAACGATCCGACCGCAATCAGCATCCATCGCCGCATCAGCGGACCTCGCGTTTGGCGCGTATCTCTATTCTTTTTTCTCGCGATAGATGTCATGGCAGGACTTGCAAGTCCCGCCGAGGGGCTTAAACGCGGCCTGGAACTCTTCCACAGTTGAGGCCGCGCCCGCCGCCGCCGCCATCGCGGCGAGGTCCGTCAAGCGCTTGTCGAAATCGGCCTTGTCCTGCCAAATCTTGGCGCTGGCGTGGCTTTCTGGATCCCCCGCCGAGCTTTCCGGAAACAAGGTCAGGGCCGTCTTGGCGTTCTCGGCGACCGCGCCCGTCAGGGCCTTCGCCTGAGCCGCGTCCCATGCCGTCTGGCCGGAGGCGAGGCCGCCCGCCTCCTTCATGTGCTTGCCGATCTCTTTCATCAAAGCTTGACGCTGGCCGACCACATCATCCGCCGACGCGGCGTTAACCGCGCTCAACGCCAGCAACAGGCCCGCCGCTGCGGCCCCGATTCCACCCTTCATAGCGCAACCCTCGCTCATCCGTTTCTTGCGTTCCACCCGCCCGCCATTCTTGACGGACCGGTCTCCATTGACACAGGCGGCGCGAACGAGCGTCGCGCCGAAAGTCGATCGGTATCATGATTTGGCGCGTCGCGCACCCATGACCCTCAACCGATCATTCGCGGCGATTGTGACCGCAACGTGACCGGGAACGGACGCGACGGGGGGCGCACGCCGTCCTCACATGAAATTGAACGCGGGGGGCGAACTCTCCCCGCCCAAAAAAGAACCCGCCCCTCGCATTACGCTGAGGCGAGCGGGCTCCTCGCTCAATCGATCGGCCGGCGGAGAATTCGGGGTCCCCCGCCGGCCGGCTTTAGGCGTTAGAACTCCCAGCGCCCTTCGACATACCACATATGCGGCGCGCCGATGACGCTCGGCGCCGACCCAAAGAAGGGGAAGCTCGCGGCCGG
>JBFXBB010000049.1:0-12072 GCA_050183685.1 Amphiplicatus sp. | reverse complement strand
CGATAAACATGCGCACGCGCCCTGCTGGCAAAATGGCCTAAGAGATTGATTTTTCGAGGCATCGTCCGTTGCAAGACTGTTCGGGATAATTTCGGGCAAGGCCTGCAAAGCCGTCCACCCCGGTTCGATTCCGGGCGTGGCCTCCAATTTCTCGCGTCCCGAGTAAGAGCCCCGCGGCCCATCCTTCGTGACGGCGCTTGCGCGCCTCCTCAGGATGAGGCCCTGCTTGTTGCAATAGTGCGCAGCCTCATCCTGAGGAGCGCCGAAGGCGCGTCACGAAGGACTGAGGCGCGCCGAAGGCGCGTTGCGAAGGATGGGCCGTTCCTCCCGCCCGCCTTCCGCGAGCGGTTTGGTTTACGAATTTTAATAAAAAAAAGACATAAAATACAATAAATTAATGGTTATTCCCCTAGCTACATCGCCGCCATCCCTGTAAGCGTGATTGATCGATGTTGCGCCGCAACATGATAAGGTGATGAGTCCATGTCGATCGCGTAGGTCCGGCAGACCATGTTGCATCCGTTTCGACCGGAATTTCTGGCGGTTTCGCTGGCGGTGAGTTTCGCCGCGACGACGCTCGGCTATTCGCAGCACCAGGCGCAGCGCGTGACGGCGTCGCCGCCCATTCCCAGTCTTAAAGACCGCGCCGAGGCGACGGCGTCGCCGTCCCCGCCCGCCGAGCGGGGCAAGTCCGCCGACGCAGTGTTTTCCCGCGCCCGCGTCGTCTCGCTCGCGAGGGCGCTCGCCCGCGAGCCTTTCCGCAAGCCCGCGAATATGGCGCCGAAAAGCGCCGCTGAACTCACCTATGACCAATATCACCGGATCGAATTCAAACGGGACTCCGCGGATTGGCGCCAGACGCCGAACAAGCGCTTCCGCATTCATTATGACGTGCAGGGCTATCTCTTCAACACGCCGATCGCCGTCAATCTCGTGCAGAACGGCCAATCGCGCCCCCGTCCCTATCGGCCGGAGGATTTCAATTTTTTCGACCTCCCCTTGTCGCCGGAAGACATTCGCTCTCTCGCCTTCGCCGGCTTTCATCTGACGACGCCGATGAATAAAAGCGGCAAGTTCGACGACCTTATCAATTTTCGGGGCGCAAGCTTCTTACGCGTTCTCGGGGCGGGCGTCGATTACGGCGCAAGCGCGCGGGGTCTTGCCGTCAACACCGCTTCGCCGGCCGGCGAGGAGTTCCCCGCTTTCCGGGAATTCTGGATCGAAGACCCCGGAGACGGCGACACGATTACGATCCACGCGCTGCTCGACAGTCCGAACCTCGCCGGGGCCTACACCTTCGTCGTCACGCCGGGATCGAACACCATCGTCGATGTCGTCGCCTCTGTCTTTCCGCGTACGACCCTTACGAATGTCGGCGTCGCGCCGGTTTCTTCGATGTTCGATTTCGCGCCGCATGACCAGCATCCCGCGCGCCGCGACGTGCGCCCCCGCGTGCATGATTCCGAAGGCCTTCTTATCCATTTGCGCTCCGGCGAATGGGCGTGGCGGCCGCTTATCAATCCCGACAAGCTCGAATTTTCAGTTTTCGCAAACCAGCCGCCGCTCGGCTTCGGCCTTTTTCAGCGCGATCGCGACCCGGCCGATTATCAGGACCTTGAGGCGCGCTACGAAACGCGTCCGAGCGTCTGGATCACGCCCAGAAGCAAGTGGGGCCCAGGAAAGTTGACGCTCATCGAAATCCCGACGGAAAACGAATTCAACGACAATATCGTTCTTTTCTGGAAGCCGGACGCGCCCTGGAAAGCGGGCGGCGAGATCAATTTCGCCTATCGAATGGCCTGGGGGCTTTCGCCCCGGATCCCGCCGGTCGCAAGCGTTGGGCAAAGCCGCGCCGGTCGCTCGCTTCACAATGACTCGCCTTTCTACCTGATCGATTTCGACACGGCGGGGATCGGCGGCGAGGCGAGCCTTGCGCCATCGGTTTCGACGTCGGCCGGCGTCATCCGCAATGTCAATCTGATGGAAAACCCGGTTGATGGCGGCATGCGCCTGACTTTCGAACTCGATCCTGGGAACGCGGCGATGGCGGAACTGCGCGCCAATCTCACTCGCGCCGGCGAGCCGGTCAGCGAAACCTGGCTCTTTCGCTGGCGGCCGCAATGAACGTCGTCGTTCAAAATTTCGCCTGCGCCGCAAGGCCGCCTGAGGCGCCGTTGCCCATGCCGGCCCAGGACTTCGCTGCGCCGCCGGCGCACGACCGGCGTCCGCAACAATCGCATCTGTGGCGAAAGGCGACGATCGGCGCCGCCGCGGTCGCCTTGACGCTCTATAGCGTGCGCGAAATGTACGGCGTTCTCGCTGTCGCCGAGACGACGCCGCTCGAATGGGGGGTGCTTGCGCTCTTTTCCTTGAATTTCTGCTGGATCGCTTTCGCCTTTGCGAGCGCCAGCCTCGGCTTCCTGACCATGCTCGCGACGCGGCGGACGCCGCCGGCGGCGCCGGAAAGCGCCGCGACGGCGTCGAAAACCGCGCTCGTCTTTCCGATCTACAATGAAGACGCGTCGCGGGTCTTCGCCAATATCCGCGCCCTCGCCGAGGCGCTGGCCGATGAACCGCCCGGCGCCTTTGAAATATTCATCTTGAGCGACACCACCGATCCGCAGATCGCCCTGCAAGAGGAAGAGGCCTTTTTATCGCTCCGCCGGCCGCCCGAGCCGCCAATTCCGGTATTCTATCGCCGCCGAACGATCAATCATGCGCGCAAATCCGGCAATATTCATGACTTCGTCATGCGCTGGGGCGCGCGTTACGATTTTATGATCGTCTATGACGCTGACAGCTATCTTGAGCGCGCGACCATTCTCGAACTCGTGCGGCGCATGAAGGCGGCGCCCGACGCCGGGCTCATCCAGACGATACCGCGGCTCGTCGGGGCAAAGACGCTATTTGCTCGCTGGCAGCAATTCGCCGCCTGCGCCTATGGATCCTTTCTCGGCGCCGGCGTCGGCTGGTGGGGACAGAGCGAGGGCAATTTTTGGGGCCACAACGCGATCATCCGCCTGCGCGCCTTCGCCGAGGCGGCGGGCTTGCCGACCATGCCGGGCGGTCCGCCTTTCGGCGGCGCCATCCTCAGCCATGATTTCGTCGAGGCCGCGCTTTTGCGAAAAGCCGGCTGGCGCGTCGAGATCGCGGCCGATCTCGGCGGGTCCTGGGAAGAATCCCCGCCGACAATCCTCGATCTGACGATCCGGGACCGCCGATGGTGCCAGGGCAATCTTCAGCATATCGGCGTCCTCCTGCGGGCCCGCGGGCTGAAATGGACGAGCCGGCTCCATTTGATGATCGGGGTCATGGCCTATCTCGCCTCGCCTCTATGGCTGCTCCTGATCCTCACCGGCCTCGCCTTGTCGCTACAGGGCAATTTTCTGCGCCCGGAATATTTCGGCGACGGCGTCGTTCTGTTCCCGAACTGGCCCGTCATCGACTCGGCGCGCGCGCTTCGCTTGTTCTTCCTGACGATGGGACTTTTGTTCGCGCCGAAGCTTTACGGATTGATCCTCGCCTGGCTCTCGCCGGCCTGGCGCAAGAGCGTCGGCGTAGTGCGCATCGCGGCGGGCGTCGTCGCGGAGATCGTCATTTCAATCCTCGTGGCGCCGATCCTGATGGCGGCGCAGACATCCGCGGTCATTGCGGTGCTGAGCGGCAAGGACGCCGGCTGGCGGCCGCAGGCGCGCGAGGCCGGCGGCTATAGCTTCGCCGATCTTACGCGCCGGCATCTGGAGACGACCCTTTTCGGCGTCGGCCTGTTTTTGTCGGCGCTGGCGATATCGCCTGTCTTCGCCGCTTGGCTGTCGCCGGCGGCGGTCGGATTGATCTTTTCCATCCCGATCTCGAAATGGACCGGATCGACGCGGGCGGGCGAGGCGTTCCGGCGCGCCGGGCTTCTCCTGACGCCCTCCGAAATTGATCCGCCGATATCCTATAGCGAGGCGCGGCGGCGTCATGGGACCCTTCGCACGCTCAGCGCGCCGACATTCCTGTCCTTGCTGCGCGACCCCGTCTTGCGCGAACGCCGCCTGCCGATGATCGATGCGCGCTGGCCGCTTGCGCCGGCGGAGATTCATGCGCCGCTTGTGATCGGGCGCGAGAAAGCCCTGACTATCGGCCGGCCGGAAGAGATCGATCGGCTGCTCGCCGACGAGGAGAAAATCGCCTTGCTGAACGCGCCCGCCGTCTTGCAGGCGATCTCAATCCGCGCGGACGAAGGCGGACAAGCGTCCGATCTGGAGCCGGTCGGCGCCGCTCTGGGGCGTTGCTGAGGTCACGCCGCTTCCGTCTCGGCCTGCGACTGTTCGGGCAAATTCGTCGGAATGTGAATGATGAACTCGGCGCCGCCCTCCTCTTTATTGCGCGCCTCGATGCGGCCGCGATGCCGCTTGACGATTCCGTGCGTGATGGCGAGGCCGAGCCCGCTGCCCTGCCCGACATCTTTCGTCGTAAAGAACGGCTCAAAGAGCCGGCCGAGGGCCGCCTCGTCGATGCCCGGCCCTTGGTCGGCGACCGAGAGCGTAAACCATTCCTCGGTTCGCGACGTCGCGAGCGCGATCTCCCCGGCCCGGCCATCCATCGCGTCGATGGCGTTGGCGAGCAGATTGATGAGCGCCTGATTGATCATCCCCGGCGCGCAATAGAGACGATTGTCGCCTGCATAGCGGGTCACGAGCTTCACCGAATCGCCAAGCCGGTGCCGGATGAGCGGGATCGCCGCTTCGACGCCTTCCTTGATATCGGCGAGCTTGAATTCGCCCTGATCGAGATGGGAGAAGGTCCGGAGCTTGGCGATGAGCTCAGTCACGCGCGCAAGGCCGTCGATCGCGGCGCGCGCGCGCAGGCTCGCCTTTTCGACGCGGCGGCGCCCCTCGTCCGATAGCGCGGTTTCAAGATTGGCGCTCAGCGCATCGAGGAGCCCCGCGACCGTTCGCAGATGACCGAGCGAAAAAGCGAGCGGATTGTTTATTTCATGCGCGACGCCGGCGACCAGCGCGCCGAGCGAAGCCATCTTCGCCGATTGAACAAGCTGAACTTGTGTCTGTTTGAGATCGGCATTCGCCTTTTCAAGCTCCTCGGCGAGATGGGCGCGGGCTTCGGCGGCCTTCTGTTCGGCGCGCGCCTGAACGACTTCAAGCTCCTTATTGCGAAATTCGGCGAGGATGCGGCCGTGCTCCTCATGCAGCATCTTTCGGCGAAGAAGCGCGCGAATCCGCGCCCGCAAGATCACCGTGTCCTTCGATTTCGTGACGAAATCGTCCGCGCCTGCTTCAAGCGCGCGCATCATCTCTTCCTTGGAATCGTGGCTCGTCACCATGAGTATCGGGAAGGACAAGCGGTCGCGACGGCGAATGTCGTTAAGCCGCCGGCAAAGCTCGATCCCGTCCATTTCCGGCATCACGAGATCGAGAACGACGCAGTCGATCGGACTTTGCCTGGGCTCGTCAACGCGCAGTTGCGCTTCGTTTCTCGCCTCGATGATCGAGAGCGCCGCCGCGCCGCCTTCCGCGCCGATGACATCGAAGCCCTCTTCGTGAAGCTGGTCTTCAAGAAAGAGACGATAAGTGGGACTGTCGTCGACAATGAGGATCGACTGCAAAGCAAAGAGCGGCTTTTGCGTCGGCGACAAAACCGAGCGCTCATGACGCCGGCGCAAGAGCGCCTCGACTTTGGCGAGGATGATCTCGTCGTCGGCGGCCTTGGTCACATAATCGTCGGCGCCGCTTTCGAAACCATGACGCTCCACGTCCGATTGCGCGTCGTCGGTCAGCATCAGCAGGGCGAGTTCCTGCGAGTCGGAATGTCGCCGGATGAAACGGCATAGGTCGGCCCCGCTCATGCCGGGAAGATGAAAATCGACAATCGCGAGATCGGGCCTGTGATGATGGAGATGGGCGATCGCCGCCTCCGCCGTCGCGGCGCGATTCACCATCGTGTTCGTCCGCATCAGGAGCGCTTCAAGCTTCAAGGCCTGCGTGTCGGAATCCTCGACGATGAGAATGCCGCCCTGCGTCATGACGCGACCCTCGCCCGCCCGGCGGCGATTTGGTTGAGGCGCGGGGCGATCTGGGGCAGCGGCAACTGCTCCCTCGCCGCGCCGCAAGCGACCGCCGCCGCAGGCATTCCATAAACGACCGCTGTCGCCTCATCCTCGGCGATGGTGTGCGCGCCTGCGTCGAACGCGGCCCGCATGCCTTGTGCGCCGTCGTCGCCCATGCCGGTCAAGAGCACGGCGATGCAATCGGCGCCGGCATTGCGGGCGAGCGAGCGGAAAAGCGCGTTTGCGGGCGCCCCCTTCGCCGCCGCGGCCTCTCCCTGCAAGACCGTCAGCCGCGCGCCGCCATATTCGAGAACGCCGTCGCCGGGCGCGATATAGACGCGGCCGGGCCGAGGGATCGCGCCATGCGTCGCGATCTCGACCGGCGCCGGCGCGGCCGCGCCGAGCCAGCCCGCAAAGCTCTCGACGAAAGACGGCGTGATGTGCTGGACGACGAGAATGGGCGCGGGAAAGTCGCGCGCGATTCCGCGCAATATTTCGAGGATCGCATTCGGTCCGCCGGTCGAGGCCGCGATCCCGACGGCCTTGATCGCGCTGCATCCGGAAAAAGGCGCGGCGAGCGGACGACCGGGCGGGCGAGAGACCGGCGCCGCCGCCCGCCGCTGGCGCACGAGCTTGACGTCGCTCATCAGCGTGATCTGGCGCCGGAGCCGAAGGGCGATTTCATCGAAATCCGCGCTGGCGACGCCGCGAGGCTTTTCAATGATGGCGAGCGCGCCGGCTTTGAGCGCGCTCATCGAAATCCGCGCCTGCGCTTCAGACGCGACCGCCGCGACGACGATGATCGGCGTCGGCCGGCGCTTCATAATGCGCTTCGTCGTTTCGAGTCCGTCAATGCCGGGGAGTTTAATGTCCATCGTGATGACATCGGGGCGTACATTATCCAACATGGCAAGCGCCGCCTCGCCCGAGGACGCCGCGCCAGCGACGTCAAGGCGCGGATCGGCGGCGATGATCGCCTGGAGAAGGCGGAGCGCCGTCGGGGAATCTTCGACAATCAGCACTCGAATGGGTTTGCGCGGCGGCGTCTTCATAAGAGCCGTCCGATGATCGAAAGGAGCTCGGTCTGATCGAAGCGCTGCTTGACGACATAGGCGTCGGCGCCGAGTTCGAGACCGCGCTGTTTGTCGGCGTCGTCGCTGCGCGAGGTGACGAGGATGATCGGAATTTTGGCGAGATCCTTTTCCTGTTTCAGCGCCTTGACCAGCGCGAAGCCGTCGAGATTTGGCATTTCAATGTCGGAGATGATGAGATCGACCGGCGCCTGGCGCAGCTTTCGCAACGCATCCGCGCCGTCGACGCTGAGCGTCACCTCAAAGCCGCTCGCTTCGAGGACGCTTTTTTCCAAAGTGCGCGTGGTGATCGAATCGTCGACGACCAGGATCGACTTCGCCCGCGCGCGCTCCCGGGCGGCCGCGATCGGAAGGGCGGCCCCGCCATCGGCGCGGCGGTACGTTTCGACAAGAGCCGCAATGTCGAGCACGGGCGCGACGACGCCGTTTTCGAGAACGACGCCTCCGACGACGCGCTCGGCAAGGCCCGCGTCGAGACCGATATCGCGCGCAAGCCCGTCTTTGACGCCGAGAACGGCGTCGACGCAAATCCCCAATCGCGGGGCGACGCCTTCAAGCTCGACGACGTTCAGCGCCCCTTCATCGTCGGGCGCGGCGTCTTTCCGGCCGAGAAGGAAGGACAGGGGCGCGAGCGCCATCGCCGGCGCCTCGCCGAACAGGGCGTGCGCGCGCCCGTCGAGCATTTCGACGTCGCGGCGCAGAATGCGATGCACGCGCTCGATCCGCGCCGCCGGAAAGCAATAGATCTCATTCGAGACCACCACAAAGACAAACCGCTTGGCGAGAAGCGAGGCGGGAACCGTGATTTGAACCGAAACGCCGCAAGGCGCGCGCGGCGAAATCGAGAAGGCGCCGCCAAGCCGCGCCGCCGCTTCCTTGACGACGGACAAACCCATGCCGCGCCCGGCGATCTCGGTCACCCTCTCGGCGGTCGAAAGGCCGGGAAATGCGAGCAGCGTCTCTATCGATGGCGCGGCGGCATCGGCGGTCGCCGCCAGCAATCCCTTTTGGCGGGCGACGGCGACGGCCTTGTCGCGGTCGACGCCGCGTCCGTCATCATCGATCCGGATCACGAGCGCGCCGGCGCGCGCGGCGATCTCAAGCGCGACGAGACCTTCTTCCGGCTTGCCGGCGCGGCGGCGCTCGGCCGGCGTTTCTATGCCGTGATTGACCGCATTGCGCAGGATATGGGCAACCGGGTCCTTCAGCGCCTCAAGGATCGAACGGTCGGCGAGCGTTTCAAGCCCCTTGACCGTCACGCGAACGGATTTCCCTTGCTCGCGCGCAATATCGCGCACGATCTTCCGCGCGCTGCTGAAGACATTGTCGGCGCTGATCATCCGGAGCGCCTGAATCTGCGACTGCAACCGCCGGCCCGACCGATTGAGCCGCCAGGCATGCGCGCGATGCCAACTCGCCGACGCATCGATCCGGCGCAGGATCTCGTTCACCGCCGCGATAGCGCTTTCCGGCTCGTTTGCGCCAGGAACGCCGCGCGGCGCGCGCCGCGTCGCCCGCCGCGCGGCGAGGCTCTGTTCGAGCGAGCGGACGAGGCTGCGGAGCCCGTCGAGGTCGGATTGCAGTTTCTCTTGTTGCTGGGTCGTCGCAAGCATTTCGAAGGCGCTTTGCATCAGTCCGTCAAAGCCGCGCGTTTCTATTCTCATCATCTCGCGCGCGATCGGCGGCGACGCGTTTTCCGGCGCTTGGCGCGGCGCCGCCGGCGCGGCGGAAGTCGGGCGCGCCGCGCCGCGCGCGCTTTCGATTCGGCGCGTCAAGGCATCGATCGCGGGCGGCGATTTTTCAGCGAGGGCGGCGTCGACCCAATCCTCTATGCCGTCGAGGGCCTGCCGCAAGGTCCGCGCTGATTCCTCGTCGAGCGAACAAAGGCCGGCCTGACAATCTTCGATAAGACTTTCGAGCGCATGGGCGAGCGCCTCGACAGGACGCATGTCGACGGCGCGCGCGGCGCCCTTGAGGCTATGCAGGCGGCGATGCAGCTCCATAAGATCGAGACCCGCGCCATTCCAATCGGCGCCCTCGCAGGCGTCGAGCATCGCCCGCACGGCCTCAAGGTGATCCTTGTGCTCGACGCGAAACGCCGCCAGCAGCCTGTCATCGAGAGCGTTCACGCCAATTGATACCTCTGAACGGATTTCTGGAGCTGCGCGCCGAGGGCGTTGAGATTGGCGGCCGCGCCTTCGAGATCGCGCGTGCCATCGGCGACCTGTCCGCTTGAAACGCGGATGTCCTGGATCGCTTGCGTGACCTGTTCGATGCCGATCTGCTGCTGGTTCGTCGCCGCGACGATTTGCTCGAAGGTCTCAAGGCTGGTTTCGATATTGTCGACGAGCCGTTCGATCGAATCCTTCATCCTTTCGGATTGGAGCCTGCCGGATTCGGTGCGTTTGACCGCCTCTTCTGTCTGCATCGCCGAGGTGCTGATGCCTTGCTGGATGTCGCGCAGAAGCGCCTGGACCTGGGCGGTCGCATCTTTCGCCTGCGCGGCGAGCGATTTCATCTCGTCCGCGACGACGGCGAAGCTTTGCCCCTGCTCGCCCGCCGCCGAAGCTTCAATCGCCGCATTGAGCGCAAGCAAACTCGACCGTTCAGCGATGTCGTTGACATTGGCGACGATGTCGCCGACCGAGCGGGTTTTCTCGGTCAGGGAGACGATATTTTCGGCGACCGCCTCGGCTTGCTCGCGAATGGCGCCCATGACCTCATAGGTCGCGCCGACGGCCTCGGCGCCGCTGCGCGAGGCGCCGGATGTTTCCTCGACGGCGCGCGCGACTTCCTGGGCTCGCTCGGAAATCTGGCTGCCTGACTGCGAGATCTCGCTCAAGGTTGTCGTGATTTCCTGTATCGCGGCGCGCTGCTCGCTGGTGCTGGCGGCCTGCTGGGCGACGGCGGCCTGGAGCTGCGCCGTCGCGCCGCTGACATTAGAGGCGGCTGTCAGCGTCTGGCGCGTCGTGTCCGCGAGATTGGCGGTCATCTCGTTGAACTGGCGGGCGAGCCGGCCCATTTCATCCTTGCCGAGATTGCGAATCTTTTGCGTAAGATCGCCGCGTCCGACCTTTTCGACATAAGAAACAAGTTCAAAGAGCGGCTGCGCGATCGAGCGATGAATGATCCACGCGATGAGCGCGGCGAAGATCGACGCCGCGCCGAAAGCGATCATGAACACCTTCCGCACGTTCAGATAGACATTGTCGATCTCGCGCCGCGAAACCGCGACGAGCGAACCCGCCAACTCGTCAAGCTCGTCCATCAGCTTGTCGAAATCGACACGCAATGCGTCGACAATCTCGATGTCGCCCTTCAAATTTCCAGTTTCATTCTTGTTCAATAATTCGAATTCGGCGTTCACCGCCGAAGCAAGCTCTTCGATCTTCCCGCGCGACGCCTCGGCGTTCTTCGTAATCGTGCGCCAGGTCTCCATGTTTTCGGCGATGCGCGCCCGCTCCTGCCGGGCGACCGAAAGCGCGAGAAGCTCATTGACGGCGTCGAGCGTTCGCCGCCGGGCGAATTCCCATTGTTGCTGCGCCGCGCGCGAGGATTTCTCCGACAGGCCCGCTTCGCCAAGAAAATATACGCCGACGGCGCGCTCCCTTTGCGTGCGCATCTCTTCCTGAGAGAAGCGAATGCGCCGGATGCGCTCCAAGGCCTCAAAGTCGGATTCAAGAATGTCGACGCTCGCCTGGCGCATGGCGGTCATCGAGCCGATCTGATAGGCGCCGAGGCCGCCCATGAGCGCAAGGAGCAGGAGAAAGCCGATCAGAATTCGCGCGCCGATGTTCATCGTCATGTCGTCATTCCTTGTTTTTTGAAAGCCGCCGCATCAACGCATCCTTGTCGATCAGCATAACGCCGTCTGCGGTCGCGCCTCGGATGAATGAGGCGTCCCCAGAAGAATTGGCCGGCGCGATCGCCGAAAGGCTGTCGAGATCGACGACGGACGTCCCCTCCACGTCCTCAACGCAAAGCGCCGCGCGGCGATCCTCGCTTTTCAGAAGCACGAAAAAGCCCGTCTCAACGCCGTCCTCGGCCGATTGCGCGCCGCCGAGGAGCTTCGGCAATGAGTAGACAAGCCAGACAACGTTTCTTTCAAAGAGCGCGCCGAGAATCTGCGGCGCGTCAACCGGCAGCGCGCCGAGTCGCCCCGCCGGAACGACGCCCGTGAGCGCTGAAAGCGGCAGGGCGTAGCGCGCGCCGCCTTGCGCCAAGAGGCAGACCGGAAGGGCGAGGCGGGGCTTTGTCGCGCGATCGGTCCGGGCGAGCGCGGCGGTGCGTTTATCGAGGATCGCCTCGGCGAAGCGCGCGCTGACTTGAAAGCCTACCCCGCTCATGGACGCCTGCCTTCCAGCGCGCGCAACTGCATTTGCGCGAGCGCGCGCAATTCGGTCGTCGTCAAGCCGTCGCCGCCGGCGACGGGCGCTTGCGCTTCGACGGCGTCAAGGCTTGCGAAAAGATTGCGGAGCAGGCGGATCGCCGCCGCGCCGTCATTTCGCGCGGCGCAAAGCATGGCGGCATAGTAGTAGGCGAGCGCAAAATCAGGATCGAGATAGAGCGATTTCTTCAGCGCCGCCTCCGCCGCCTCATGCTCACCCGAATGAAGGTGCAGGATGGCGGCGAGGAAATGGCCGCGCGGGTCCAAAGGATGGCGTGCGCGGAACGCGGCTGACGCCTCGATCGCCTCGCGCCAGGCGCCTGTGTTCGCCATCAGGCGGATATCGTCGAGCGAATGGGGCGCTGCGTCTTTCTCCGCCCGGCTCAATTGGATTGGCGTCGGCGCCCGCGCGCCTTTGACGGCGCGCGCCCGCTTCGCCAAAGCGGCGGGGCGCGCCAAAGCAGCGTCCAAAGACGTTTTGGCGGCGGCTGCGCGCGCCTGTTTGCGATAGAGCGTCGCGCCCGGAACGGACACTGGATGAAAGA
>JBFXBB010000048.1:0-12294 GCA_050183685.1 Amphiplicatus sp. | reverse complement strand
TGGTCGTCACGCGGATGAGCGCGTCATTCGGACCAATTTCCGGAACGGGCTTTTCGTCGAGCTCGTTGCGACCGGGCTCCACAAACACCGTCGCAGTCATGAATTTGGGCATCGCCTGATCCTCCCTTTGCGCTCGACCAAGTCACTTTCTCCCTGCATTTCTTGGTCGGCCTTGATCGGCGTCAACAAAGCTCCCTTGGAACCATCCTCAGATGGTTGTGGAAGAGTTGATCTGGATCAACCAAAGGAGGGAGGACGGCTGGTATAATTGTCATGGGTATCAAACACGGGAGACGAATAATGGCGACGACAGCGACCGCTGCACCCAAGCCCGAGGGCAAGGCCGATTTCAGTCCGCTCTTTCCGACGTTTGAGGTCGGCCCTTTCACCGAGTTCAACTCACGAAACCTGTCGACGGCTATGCGCGCCGGAACGGCGCTGATGAAGGGTGCGGCCAACTACTGGAGCCATGTCGGCGCTTTCGTCAGCAAGCGCCTCCAATGCGACGCTGAAGCTGCGCGCTCTTTCTCGGCCTGCCGGTCCGGAGAAGACGCGATACATGCTCAACATGAGTTTATCTCGCAAATGATCAGGGACTATGCGAACGAGACGCAGTCGCTTCTATCGATCGGCGCCGAAATCGCGAAAGGCGTCGCCGAGCCGATCGAGGCGCGCGCCGAGGAAGCGGTCCACAATATCGAAACGAAAAGCAAAAACGCGCAGGCGGCCGAATAGGCGTCAGCCTCTCGCCGTGAGCAGGCGTCGCGTTTCACGGGCGATCTCGCGTTCCTCATCGGTCCGAACGACGAAGGCCGAGAGCCGCGACGCCAGCCCTGAAATGCGACGGGCGTGACGTTCGTTCGCCAGCGCATCAATCTCAAGGCCCAGCCACGCGGCGCGCTCGCAAATGCGAGCGCGGACCGGCCCGGCATTTTCGCCGACCCCGCCGGTGAAAATCAACGCATCGACGCCGCCGAGCGCTGCGGCAAGCGAACCGATTTCGCGCGCGACATGAAAGGCGAAGAGATCGACCGCCTCCTTTGCGCGCGGATCGTCGCTCGCAAGAAGCGCGCGCATGTCGCCGCTGACGCCGGAGACGCCGAGAAGGCCGGACTCCTTGTAGAGAAGATCGCTCAGCGCCTCGGGCGTCATTCCTTTCTCCTGAAGGAGATAAAGAAGAACGCCCGGATCGATGGAGCCGGAGCGAGTCGCCATGGGCGGGCCGTCGAGCGCGGTAAAGCCCATGGTCGTCGCAACGCTCCGCCTTTCGCGTATGGCGCAAAGGCTTGCGCCGCCGCCGAGATGGGCGACGATGACGCGGCCGTCGGCACCCGGCCCAAGCAAGTCGGGAAGAATGCTTGCAACATAGGCGTAGGAAAGACCGTGAAAACCGTATCGCAAGACGCCTTGCCCTGCATATTTTCGTGGCAGCGCGAACAGTCGCTCGACCTGCGGCATGGTTCGGTGAAAGGCCGTGTCGAAACAGGCGATCTGCGCGGCTTTGGGCAAAGCAGCGCGCGCCGCTTCAACGCCTTTGAGATTGTGCGGCTGGTGTTGCGGGGCGAGCGGAACGAGCGCGCGCAAATGAGCGAGGACGCTGTCGTCGACAAAAATGGGGCCGGTGAACTTCGCGCCCCCATGCACGATGCGATGGCCGACCACAACAATGTTCGCCTGCTGTTCAAGCGCCGACTGAATGATCGCCGCGGTCGCGCCCCCGGCGTCGCCAGGCGTCTCCGCATGTTGAGACCACAAAACCTCGTCATCGTCAGTCTCGGCGTCGCGCAAGGACGCCTTAACGGTCGCCGAACCGATATTTAGCGTCAGGATCGCTTTTGTCATAAAGCGGCCTCGATCCGGCGATGGATATAGAGGCTCGCGACGGCGCAGGAAGCCATGCGCGGAAGGCTCGTTTCCGCCCGGCTCGTCAGCATGATCGGAACCCGCGCGCCAAGCACAATGCCGGCGGCGACGGCGCCGGCGAGATAGTCGAGCTGTTTGGCGAGAATATTGCCCGCATCGATGTCGGGCGCGGCAAGGATGTCGGCCTGGCCTGCGACGGGAGACTTCAAGCCCTTCGTCGCCGCCGCTTCCGGTGAGATCGCATTGTCAAAGGCGAGCGGCCCGTCGAGGACGCCGCCTCTGATCTGGCCACGATCAGCCATTTTGCAAAGCGCCGCCGCGTCGATGGTGGAGGCGATCTTCGGATAAACCGTTTCGACCGCCGACAGAATCGCGACCTTTGGAACCTCGACGCCGAGAGCGCGCGCGAGGTCGATCGCATTTTGTACGATGTCGCGTTTTTCATCGAGCGTCGGCGCGATATTGATCGCCGCATCCGTAATGAAGAGTAGCTTCGGATAGAGGGGCGCGTCCATCACATAGATATGGCTGAGGCGGCGCTCGGTCCGAAGACCGCTGTCACCCGAGACGACCTCGCACATGATCTCGTCGGTGTGCAGCGCGCCTTTCATGATGGCGTCGGCGCGTCCTTTTCGCGCGAGATCGACGGCGATCGCGGCGGCGTCATGGCTGTGGGCGGCATCGAAGATCTCGTAGCCATCGAGACTGACTTCCACATCCTTCGCGGCCTTTTCGAGCTTTTCCTTCGGCGCGATGAAAATCGGCGTGATGAGCTTCGCTTCGGCAGCCGCAAGGGTGCCGCGGAGCGAGACGGGTTCAACCGCATGCACGACCGCCGTATTGACGGGTTCGAATTCCTTCGCCCGCTCGATCAGTTGCAAGAGCCGTTCGCCCTTCTCAAATCGACTCATCGGATCGGCGGCCATCGCGACGTTCTTGGCGGTAATCTTATCGTCAGGCATGTTTCTTCCTATGCTCGGGGCTTTCGTTTCTGGCTTATGCAACTTCATAGCGTGAACCCTGCCGCCTGGAGACGCTTAGGCGCAGTTGCTTTTCAGTCTCTATAAGGATGAAGAACGTTGCGCCGGCGCTTACGATAAGAAGTCCGTCAAGGAACGGGATAGGCTGGGTCGCAAATACGAGCTGCAATGGCGGCGCATAGGTGATTGCAAATTGCGCGGCAGTGACGGCGATCACCGTCATCCAGACGATCCGGGTTCCGCGCACGGCCTTCCATGTCAGGGACGCGCCATAAATATTCCGGATAAAGAAAAGATGGAAGATCTCCATCACAACCAGCATGTTCAGCGCCATCGTCCGAGCCAGCTCGACGGAATAGCCGCGATCGACCGCGTAAGCATATATGCCGAACACGCCGCCGAGAAAGAGCGTCGAGACGAGCACGATATGCCATGCAAGTTCGCCTGTGAGGAACGGTTCATCCCTCCTTCGCGGCGGGCGGCGCATTGTGTTTTCTTCGGTCGGCTCGAAGGCGAGCGCCAGCCCCAAGGTGACGGCGGTAATGAGATTAACCCACAAGATCTGGACCGGCGTGATCGGCAGCGTCATGCCGAACAAGAGGGCCACGATGATCGTCATCGCCTCGCCGGCGCTCGTCGGCAATGTCCAGCTGATGACTTTCCGAATGTTATCGTAGACGGTGCGTCCTTCTCGGACAGCCGCGACGATAGACGCGAAATTGTCGTCGGCGAGGACAAGATCGGCGGCTTCCTTCGCCGCCTCACTCCCCTTCAACCCCATGGCGACGCCCGCATCCGCGCGCTTCAGCGCCGGCGCATCGTTGACTCCGTCCCCCGTCATGGCGACCGTCAGCCCGTGCGACTGGAGCGCCATGACGAGCCTCAGCTTGTGCTCCGGGCTCGTGCGCGCGAAAATATCCGTATCGAGAGCGGCGACCGCCAGTTCCGCGTCGTCCATGCCGTCGAGATCGGCTCCCGTAAGCACCTTGTCCGGATTTTGCAGCCCGATCTGCGCGCCGATGGCGGCGGCCGTGCAGGCATGGTCGCCTGTGATCATTTTCACGCGTATGCCGGCGTCCCTGCACGCCGCCACGGCCACAATCGCTTCCGGGCGCGGCGGATCGATCAGTCCCACGAGCCCGACAAAGGTCAGGGCGCTTTCGACATCGGCGAAAGCCAGCGATTCCTTCGTCGATCTGGCCTCTTTGACGGCGAAGGCGAGAACGCGCTGGCCCTGCGCGGCGATTCGGTTGGCGACATCGCGCCAATACGCCTCATTGAGGGGCACGACATCGCCCGAGGAGCTGCGCTGGTCGCAACATAGGGAGAGAATCGCTTCCGGGGCGCCTTTCACGAAGATGATCCGTCTGCGGTCCGAAGCGCGATACAAGGTCGCCATGAAGCGATGTTTGGCGTCGAATGGGATTGCGTCTGTCCGTGTCCACGCGCCGAGGCCCCGGTCGGAGTCGATCCCGACCTTGCCTGAAAACGCCAACAGCGCGCCTTCCATCGGATCGCCTTCGACCCGCCACTCGCCCTCGCGTTTATGAAGCGCGGCGTCGTTGCACAATGCCGCCGCCCGGGCGAGCTCCTCAAGAATGGCGTGGTCGCCGCTGTTGATGAGAACGTCGTCGAGCTTCAGCGCGCCTTTCGGCTCATAGCCATCGCCCCCGACGGTGAACACATGTTCCCCTGCTGCGACAGACGCGACCATCATTTCGTTGCGCGTGAGGGTCCCTGTCTTGTCGCTGCAGATGACGGACACAGAACCGAGCGTTTCGATGGCCGGCAAGCGGCGGACGATGGCGTTGCGGCGCGCCATCGCCTGAACGCCTACCGCGAGCGTGATGGTCAAAACGGCGGGAAGGCCCTCCGGTATCGCCGCGACCGACAGGCCGACCACGGCCATGAACATCTCGGTGAATTCGAAATGCTCGACGAAATATCCGAAGACCAGCAGTATCGCCGCGACCAGCAGGATCAGGATCGTCAGCCACCGCGCGAACAGGTTCATCTGCCGGATCAGCGGCGTCGTCAGGACTTTCACTTCTGACATCATGCCGCTGATGCGTCCGATCTGCGTGTCGACGCCCGTCGCCGTGACGACGCCCCTGCCCTGCCCGCTTGTGACGAGCGTGCCGCTGAACGCCATGCTAAAGCGATCCCCGAGCGGCGCATCGGCGGCGACGGGACCGGCGCCCTTGTCCGTTGGAACGGATTCGCCCGTGAGGATCGCCTCGTGAATTTGCAGCCCGCGAGCGCTCAGGAGACGGAGATCTGCCGGCGTCTTGTCGCCCGCTTCCAGCATGACGATATCGCCGGGAACCAGCTCCTCAGCGGCGATGCTTCTGCGCTCTCCCGAGCGCATCACGGAAGCTTGCGGCGCCAGCATGCGGCGGATGGCGTCCATCGCCTTTTCCGCCTTTCCTTCCTGAATGAATCCGATGATCGCGTTGACGAGCACCACCGCCAGGATGACCGCGGAATCGACGAAATGACCGAGCAGCGCCGTGACGACAACAGCGCCCAGAAGCACATAAATCAGGACATTGTGGAATTGCAGAAGAAAGCGCAGGAGCGCACTGCGCCCGGCAGGCTCCGGCAGCCGGTTCGGACCGTAGCGCGCTAGCCGCGCGGCGACCTCTGTGTCATCAAGCCCGCGCTCTCCTGTCGCGAGCGCCTCGACCGCTGCTTCCGGCGTGAGCGCATGCCAATCGCGACCTGCCGACTCGGCGGCGTCCTCGGTCACCGCTTGCTTCCGGGGACTGTTGAGGCTGGGCGCGAGACGCCCGTCGTTTTTTCATTGCACCGCAGAACGACGATAAACACGGCCAGTTCAATCCTTCTCTTGAAGCTGGTGATCCATTATCGGCGGAACCACGAGAACGTCTCTATCCGCATGACGAAGCACACTCTCCGCAACGCCGCCAAGAAAAAACCTGCCGACTGCGCTCCGTCCGCGCGCGCCGATGACAATCAGATCCGCCCCCAGCCTGTTGGCGGATTTCAAGATGCTTTGCGCCGCCGAGGAGTCAGCGAGTTCGACGACTTGCCGCATAGGCTTGAGTTCGATCTTGCGGGCGAAATCGGCGAGTTCGCCACTGGCGCGCGTCTTCTCGCCGGCAATATAATCATTTAGTTCTTGCGTGGTGGGCGAAGCGCGCAACATTATATCCTGTGCGGGCGCATCAAAAGCATTAAAGAGTACGATGTCGACGTCCGTAAGCAATCCGAGACGATCCGCAGCCCGCATCGCATTGGCGGAAGCGTCCGAGAAGTCAGTTGCAATAAGGACGCGCCGATAGGGCGCCGAAGGCGCCGCATTCGCCATGATGACGGGCCGGACGCTCTCTCGAATTGTGCGTTCGACCGTAGTCCCGACAAAGATGTCACGCAGGATCTTTCGCCGGTGCGGTCCCATCACGATAAGATCGGCGCCCAGATCTTCCGCGGCTTCACTGATCGCCAGGAACGGATCGCCAAGTACGACGCGCGCCACGCATGAGACGCCGTCCTTTTGGGCGACGGCTTTAACGAGATCGCCGAGAAGCGCGCTCGCTTCCCTTTGTTCGGATTCAAGCAATCGGGACGGCAGATCGTCATCGACGACATGCACGATTGCGAGATCGGCGGATGCCCCCCGGGCTAGCAGAACCGCTCGCTGCAGCGCCTGGTCGGATCGCGTTGAGAAGTCGGTGGCGAGAAGGATTTTTAGATTAGCGGACATGGACATAGGCGCCCGGCGCGTCGGTCAGGGCGGCGGCCTCCTCGTCATTGGTCCCGCGCATCGGCGGCGCCGAGACGGGCGCGCCGGAACGGCCCGCGAGCCAGTTCGCCCATGCCAGCCACCAGGAGCCTTCGACCTCCTCGGTCGCTGCGAGCCATGAGTCAGGATCGAGATGGCCGTCCGCAGCCTCAGCGCGCCGCATTCGGTAACGTCGATTCTCATGGCCCGGCTCGCTGACAATGCCGGCATTGTGGCCGCCGGAAGTCAAGAGAAACGTAACGTCCGTATCCGAATAAAGGTGAACCTTGTAGACGGAACGCCAGGGCGCGACATGATCATGCTCGGTCCCGACCGCAAAGATCGGCGCACGGATATCCGGAATGGCGATCGGTCGTTCTTCAACTTCGAGCCGCCCTTCGGCGAGATCGTTATTGAGGAAAAGCTTCCGGAGATATTCGGAATGCATTTTATAGGGCAGCCGCGTCGCATCCGCGTTCCAGGCCATGAGGTCTGACATCGCCCGCCGTTCGCCGAGGAGATATTCCCTTTGCATGCGCGACCAGATGAGATCGTTCGAGCGCAGAAGCTGAAAGGCGCCCGCCATTTGATGGGCGTCAAGATAGCCTTGACGCCACATCATGTCTTCGAGAAACGCAACCTGGCTTTCATTGATGAAGAGCGTCAGTTCCCCCGCCTCCGTGAAATCGGCCTGCGCCGCAAGAAGCGAAATAGACTTCAGCCTCCGATCGCCATCACGCGCCATCGCCGCGGCGGCGATCGTCAAAAGCGTGCCGCCGAGACAATAACCGACCGCATGCACAGGGGCGCCGGGCAGGTTTTCGACCGCATCGAGCGCCGCCATGATCCCAAGCCGCCGATAGTCGTCGAGGCTGAGGTCGCGGTCTTTCGCGGTCGGGTTTCGCCAGGAGATCATAAAGACCGTAAAACCCTGATCGACCAAAAATTTCACCAGCGAGTTATGCGGCGACAGATCGAGAATGTAATATTTCATGATCCAGGCGGGAACGATCAGAATCGGTTCCGGCCGGACCTTCTCCGTCGTCGGCGCATAGCGGATAAGCTCGATGAGTTCGTTTCGATAAACGACTTTTCCCGGCGTCATCGCGACATCGCGGCCGACGACGAAAGCCTCGGCGCCCGCCGGGGGTTTGCCTGCGATCATGCCGCTCAAATCTTCGAGATAATGGCGCCAGCCCTGGACGAGATTGGCGCCGCCTTTGGCAAGAGTTGCGTTCAGGATCTCCGGATTTGTCAGAACAAAATTCGACGGCGCGAAAATGTCAAGGATTTGGCGCGAGGCAAACTCCAGCGACCGCTCATGCTGTTTCGCAACGCCGGGCACGCCCGTCGTCGCGTTGTGCCACCATTGCTGCGTCAGCAGAAAACTCTGCGCGAAGGCGCAGAACGGCCATTGCCGCCAGGCGTCATGCGTAAAACGCCGATCCTGCGGCAGCGGCTCGATGCAACACTCTGTATCTGATGGATCGGCCAGTCTGCGGGCGAGATAGGCGCCGTACTTCGTCGTCTTCTTAACGGCCTTCTGGACGAGCTGGCCCTGCTTGCCGGGCGCCATGGCGAGATGGTTCAGCCAGTCGAAATAGGCGGTCGCGAGCGCGCCGGGAGACAGGCCGCCCGTGAACCGCGCCATATTCGCATGAACCGCCCGATCAACGATCTCAGCAGCGGCATCGAGCGCTGCGGAATCGGACGAGCTTTTGTCATCCGCAGACGCCGGTCGCGATGCTTCAGCCGGCGGGCGGGATGGCGCGGCCTTCCGTTCGGCGGCGGGCAAGCGAGTGACGGACGCGATCATCTATTAACTATTAGCATGGTCAATGCGCAAGAAGCAGGGGCTTGCGTGTTTCGCGGATCACAGCATGGGTCGCGCCGCCAAAGATCTGCTCACGCCACGGCGCATGACCGAACGCGCCCATGACAATGAAGTCCGCTGCAATCCGATCCGCTTCATGAAGGATGATATGGCCGGCATCTTTCTCCTCGGGATCGATCAACCCGATATCGGATTCCACGCCGTGAAACGTGAGATACCGCGACAAAGCCTGGAGATCTTCTCGCCGATTGTCTCTTTCGGCGACCCCGCGCAAATGCACGACGCGGCATTCCTTGAGCAAGGGGAGCGCCGCCCGCACGGCGCGAGAGGCTTCAAGACTCGCATCCCACGCGACAAGCGCCGATTGCAGCGGCGTATCGCACGCCGCGGTGCGCGGCATAGCGAACACCGGCGCGCCGCCCTGAAGCAGAATCTCCGCCAGAACCGTTTCGCCGGCGACGAGCGTCGGCGCCTCAGGCAAATGGGCGATCGCGAGATCATAGCAGCGCGAGAGGCGGGAGAGTTCGCCGCGAAGACCCTCGGACACGACCTGAATGCAGCCAAGCCTGTTTCGCGGGCCGCGCTTTGCAGCGCATTCGAATTCTTCCCGCGCGACTTCTTCGGCGCGCTGTGAGGCCTCAGCGATTTCGCGGGCCGCAATGTCGGTTGCGTAGAATCCGTAGCCGTCTGCGAAAATTGTCGAGTCCGCCGCGAGGTCATATTTGAGAAATACGCCGTCGGCCGAGGCGTCGAAATCTTTGGCGAGCCGGTTCGCCCAGCCGAGGATCGCCGCCATATCGGCTGGGCGATTGAGCATAACAAGCATGGACTTGATTTCGTGAGGCATGAAAATCTCCCCGGCGATTAAACGCCGCGCCTAATAATAGCGATCGGACAAGGAACATGACTTGATCTACGTCATAGGAAGACGGGCCTGCCGAGCCTATTGATAGGCGGGGAGCGCGCCACCTGACTGGTTCTTGGAGATAAGCCCATGGCGAAGACGGTCTGCATCGTGCAGGGCCACCCGCACGGAACCGGCAAGCATTTCTGCCACGCCTTGGCGAAAGCCTATGAGGCTGGCGCAAAAAATGTCGGCGCGGCCGTCGAGACGATCGATCTCGGCGCTCTTGAAGTCGGCTTTCTGCGCGATCCGGCGGAGTTCGCAACGCCGCCGCCGAAGCCGATCATCGCGGCGCAAGAGGCCGTCACGCGTTGCCATCACCTCTTCGTCATCTACCCGCTCTGGCTCGGCGCGATGCCGGCGGTCGTGAAGGCGTTTTTCGAACAGCTATCCCGAAATGAATTCGCCATCGCCGAAAGCGCGCATGGCTGGCCGCGGAAGATGCTGAAGGGACGCTCGGCGCGCGTCGCCGTCACCATGGGCATGCCGGCCGCCGCCTATCGGCTGATCTTCGGCGCGCATGGCGTCAAAGGCTTTGAAAGCGGGGTTCTCGCCATGGCGGGCTTCAAGCCGGTCCGGGAGACGCTTATCGGCGGCGTCGGCGCGTTGAAGGAAGCAGGCGCGGCCCGACTGCTCAAGCGTTTCAAGGATCTCGGCGCGCGGGACGCCGGCGGCCGGCGTTAGGCGCCCGAAAAGGGGACTTTTTTCGGCTTCAGCGGGACGAATAATGCTCCTGCAACGGAGCTTCGATCGTCCTCGCATCAGCAAGAAAATCGCTGACGTTCGAGCGGACTTCCTGCTCATGTCCTACAAGCAAGTGCCCGCCCGTTTCAAAGACGATGAGCTCGGCGTTCGGAATTGTCTCCGCGGCGAACTGCGCGGCCGGCAATGTATTGAAGAGATCGTCCTTGGCGGAGATGACAAGCGTCGGGGCGCTGATCGCTTCAAGAGGCAAGCGATGAAGATCAGCTTGGCTGTCAATGTTGATCCCAGGAAAGCGGCGCGATAATGGCTGGATGCTTCGGACGAATTGCATCACGCGGGTTCGCTCTTCTTTTGGCGCGGCGGCGACGATCTTCAGCGGCACGCCCATGAAACGGATCAACACCGAGGGGGCAAGTTTCTCTGTAGCCCACCAGGCAAAGTCAGCGCCGGCATTGACAACCCGGAAAATGAACTGACTTCCGCGGCTTCCCTCGACCGCGACCGGGCTCGTCGCCGCATAGGTTCCAGGCACGACAAGAACCAGCGCGGCCACCCTTTCCGGATGTCGAAGCGCGAGTTCTACGGCTGAACGGGCCCCGGCTGATACGCCGAGAACAATCGCCCTTTTGATCCCGAGTTGGACGAGAAGCGCCGCATGCGCATCGGCCTGTGCGGCGGGTGAAACATCCCTCGGAATTGGCGTTTCAAGATAACCAAAACGGGAGGGCGCGATGACATGAAATCCGTCCCCGACGAAACCATCTGCGATGGCGAGACCTTGATCGAAACCGCCGCCGGCGCCGTGGATGGAAAGGAGCGGCAGGCCCTCGCCTTTTTCGGCGTATTCGATTGTGCCCGCGACGGTATTGGCAATTCGACTTCCCCGCGCAATAGCCGCGCGCGCCTCATCGATTTCGTTCGAATAGGAGAAAAAAACAATCCCGCCCGCGAGGATCAAAGATACAGTGACAACGAAGATAAACTGTCTGGTCATGACAAGCTCCGTCACTTTAAATTTGACAGAATCTGTCCTAGCGCCGCATTGACGTGGATCAATGCGTAACGTCCCTGTGTCAGAGATCCTTTGTGGCGTATTGATTGCTCGTACAAAATCCGAAAACTGGGCGCTGCTTTAATACGGCGCCGCCGCCGAACACGATTGGAGAGAGCCATGGACGCTAAAACAGACGACAAGAGCGCCGGCAAATGTCCATTCACGGGCGGCGCGCACAGCCGCAGAAACCGCGACTGGTGGCCGGACGCGCTGGACATTGAGGTTCTGCATCGGAATTCCAAACTCTCCAATCCGATGGAAGATGACTTTGACTACGCCAGGGAGTTCAAAACGCTCGATCTCGACGCCGTCATCAAGGACCTACACGCTTTGATGACGGATTCTCAGGAATGGTGGCCCGCCGACTTCGGCCACTATGGCGGGCTGATGATCCGCATGGCCTGGCACAGCGCGGGAACCTATCGCATTACTGACGGACGCGGGGGCGCCGGCGCCGGTCAGCAACGATTTGCGCCGCTCAATTCCTGGCCGGACAACGCCAATCTTGACAAGGCGCGCAGGCTGCTCTGGCCGATCAAGCAGAAATACGGCCGGAAAATCTCCTGGGCGGACCTGATGATTCTCGCCGGCAATGTCGCACTCGAGTCGATGGGCTTCAAGACGTTCGGTTTCGCCGGCGGCCGCGCCGACGTCTGGGAGCCGGAAGAACTCTATTGGGGACCCGAAGGAACCTGGCTCGGGGACGAACGCTATAGCGGCGAACGCCAGCTCTCAGAACCGCTTGGCGCCGTGCAGATGGGCCTCATCTACGTAAACCCGGAGGGCCCGAACGGCAATCCGGATCCGATCGCAGCGGCCAAGGATATCCGCGAAACCTTTTTCCGCATGGCAATGAATGATGAAGAGACCGTGGCGCTGATCGCCGGCGGCCACAGCTTCGGCAAGACGCATGGCGCAGGCGACCCCTCGCTCCTCGGACCGGAGCCGGAAAGCGGCGCGCTTGAGGATCAGGGCCTCGGCTGGAAAAGCAAGCACGGCGCGGGCTTCGGCGCCGACGCCATCACCGGCGGTCCGGAAGTCACCTGGACGCAAACGCCGACGAAATGGAGCAATCTCTTCTTCAAGAACCTTTTTGAAAATGAGTGGGAGTTGGAGAAGAGCCCGGCCGGCGCCAAACAGTGGCGAGCGAAGAACGCGAAGGCCGATGTGCCGGACGCCTTCGATCCGTCGAAGAAACATGCGCCGACC
>JBFXBB010000047.1:0-12388 GCA_050183685.1 Amphiplicatus sp. | reverse complement strand
TGCGCAAATCGGGGCGCGAGTCTATTCCGCCCCTCTCCAAAAGGGGCGGAAATAGAGGGACGACCCCTCAAAAGGGGACATGCCCATTCGGCCTAAACCTGTAGGTTTGCGTCGGAAGTTGACGCCCGCCATGTCAGCATGGATGGTCCGGGGTCGGGACCCCGAAAGATTTGCATCTGAGGCAAGGCGCGGGCCGATCAGAAAATTTGTTTGATTTTCTCTTGAGAGACAGAATTATGACCAACGCTGCAAAATCGCTCGCTTCATCCTCCGCGCTCGATGACATTAAAGGGCGCCTGAACCTCAAAGACCCGTATGACTATGACTGGGCGGATATCGAAGAGCTTCAGACGGAGGCGGCGAAAGATCTGTTCGCCCAAAGGCGTCAGCAGATCCGCATCCTCGACCAGCGGGCGACGGAAGTCGGCCTGAAGGAGATCGGGACGCTAGGCGACCTCGCGCCGCTGCTCTTTGCTGACCAGACCTATAAGAGCTACCCGGAAATCTTCGTCAAAAAGAACCAATGGTCATTGATGAACCGATGGCTCGACACGCTCTCGACCAATCGGGTCGGAAACATCGACGTATCCGATATAAAAAGCGCCGATGACTGGATGAAACGCCTGGCCGAGCACGGCCATCGCCTTGTGGTTTCGGGCGGCACGTCAGGAAAAAACTCCTTTCTCAACCGCACGCCCGACGACGTACGGATCGCCTGCGAGAGCGTCGTCAACAATCTCGCGCTCACCCAAGGGCTGACGGTCGGGGCGAAAGACCGCCCTCTCATTATCCTCAGCCCCCTGAACGGCAATTATATCTTTGTCGATCTCATGCGGGCGGTGGCGGACTCCTATGCGCGGCCGGGCGAGGCCTATTGGCTTTCCGAACTCCCCTTGACCGAAGCGGACACGCAACGGCAGGGCGAGCTGCGGCGCAAGGCCAAGGACGGCACGGCCACCCCCGGCGAACTGCGCGAGCTTGAAGAAAAAGCCAAGGCGCGCCAGGCCGAAATGACCAAATCAATCGAGGCGCTTGTGAAGGCGCTCATCAAGCATCAGCACGAACCGGTGATGGTGATCGGACTTTGGTATCCCTTGTTCCTGTTTATGGAAGAGGCGCGCCGGCAAGGCGTGAAGGACGGCTGCCTGCATCCGCAATCGACGATTTTCCCGGGCGGCGGGCTGAAAGGCGCGAAATTGCCCGAGGATTACAAGGAACAGCTTGAGCGCTTCTTCGGCGTCGGACCTGACCGTTATTACGGGAATTTCGGCATGGTCGAGATGCTGACCGGATTCCTGGAATGTCCGGAAGGGCGCTATCATTGTCCGCCCTGGGTGAAGATGCTGATCCTCGACGAGACGGGCGAGCATTTGCTGAAGGTCGAAAACGGCCTTGTCGAAGGCCGGCTCGGCTTTCTCGATCTGATGGTCGAGGGCCGTTGGGGCGGCATCATCACCGGCGACAAGGTGACCGCCGATTACAGACCCTGTGGATGCGGCCGGAAGAGCCCGGGCCTTACAAGCATCATGCGTTATGCAGATTTGCCGGGCGGCGATGACAAACTCAGCTGCGCGGGAACGATGTCCTCCTATATCCGCGGCGAAATCTCCTAATGCCCAATACAGCGCGAAGTCAAACCGTCGACGCGACAGCGCGGGACAAGCTTTACGTTCCGCATGTCGTCGCCGGACGGGTCGTCGAGACCTATACGGAAGAATATCCGGGAACGACCCACACACCGCCCTTCGCGACGCCGGCTCTTGATCTCGATAATCTGTTCTATCCGCGCAGCGAGCCCCCGCCCGCCTATGCGCTTCCGATCGACGAGATCATCGATTTTCTCGTCGCGACCGGCGCGCGGCTTTCGCTTGACGGCAATCCATTGCTCGCCGCGGCGGCCGAGGCGACGGCGCACGCCAATCCGCTCGGGCGCCGGGTCATCGAAAACATCTATCGAGAACTCCCTTTCTTTTTTTCGCGCAAATCGCTGGAGTTCGAGATCGAGCAGGCGCTTGGCGGCAAGGCGGTTCTCGACGGCGCGCAGGCGGTCGTCGACGTCACCGGGCGGACGGTCCGCAAACGCGCCTTCCCGCCGCGCCTCGTCCATATTCTCGCCGGCAATACGCCAGGCGTCGCCGCCTCCAGCATCGCCAGCGGCGCCCTGACGAAAGGCGTCAACCTTCTCAAACTGCCGTCGAACGATCTTTTCACCGCCTCCGCCATCCTTCGAACGATGGCGGCGATCGACCCCGAGCACCCGGTCCTGCGGTCGTTCTCGGCCGTTTATTGGCGGGGCGGCGATGCGGGCGTTGAGAATTTTCTCTACCGTCCCCAGTTCTTCGACAAAATCGTCGTCTGGGGCGGCGAAGGCGCCGTCAAGAACGTCGTCAAATATCTGGGGCCGGGCATCCAGATGATCGCCTTCGATCCCAAAGTGTCGATCTCTATGGTCGGCAGGGAGGCGCATGCCTCCGACGAAACGCTCCGCAAAGTCGCCGCGCTCGCCGCCGAAGACGTGCAGCTTCTGGACCAGGAAGCCTGCGGGGCGAGCCGCTTCCAGTTCGTCGAAGGAACGCCCGACGAGGTCGATCGTTATTGCGAGATATTAAGCGAGGAACTGCGCGTCGATCGCGAAATGGGATCGGCGAAAGCGGCGCCGCCGCCGCCGGAAGTCGTTGAGGAAGTAAGCGCCCTGCGCATGTTCGAGCCCATATATAAAGCCTGGGGCGATACGGCGGGCGGCGGTCTTGTGCTGCGCTCGCCGGAGCCGGTGACGTTTCACCCCTGCGGAAAAGTCGTCAATGTCGTGCCGATCGAAAAGCTGTCCGACGCCGTCGCCTTCGCTAATCCGGCGACGCAGACGGTCGGCGTCTGGCCGCCCGAGCGCAAGTCAGAAGTCAACGACTTGCTTTGGGCGGCCGGCGTTCAGCGCGTCGTCAAGCTCGGCGACGGCGGCAAGATGTTCCCGGGGCTCCCTCACGACGGCTTCCTGCCGCTTCACCGATATGTGAACTGGGTCACCGACGAAGACTGAGGCTGCGGGCGATCAGCCGCGAATCGAAGCCTGCGGACGCGCTGATCAAGATTGAACGGCGCCCGCCGCTCAACCGAGAATCTCGTCCCTGCCGCCTATTCTTCCTGGCCACTCGCTCCAAAGTTTCAGATACCAGCGCAAAAGCTCGCGCTGCGATGCGATGCCGAGGCGGGCGTAAATGCGCTTGCGATAAGTTTGCACCGTCACTTCGCTAATACCGAGTTCTTGCGCGATCTTCAGCGACGAGACTCCGTAGATGGTCCGGCTCGTCACCTCCGCCTCTCTTTTCGGCATCGTCATCACCTGCTCGGCGAGACAGACCTCGATCTCGGCCAGCGAGGTGAGGGCTGTGGCTAGATTGGGCGCTTCCCAGGCGATATTGACGTGCTTCGGGATGAGGGCGAAGAGCGCCCCCGCCACCGTTCGCACCCGCTCCAGATCCGCAGGCCTGAAGGACCCCGTCTGCGAGGAGCGCAGCAAGCTCAATCCGATGATCCCGTCCTCGCTTGGCGCGCATATGACCGCCCGATCCTTGCGGCTGGCTCGGTCGTGAACAAGGTCGCGCAGCATCTCATAGGCGGAAGTCTTCTCGTCTCGAAGCGCCCCAATTCGCGCGGGGTCGAGAGCCTCCAGCGCCAGCCGAAGCATTGGATCGCGCCGCCAATCCTCATCGTCGCGATCCCCCGCATTCGGCGCTTCGGCGGCGGCGGCATTGAGGCCGGCCGCCAGAATCTCGATCAATTCGTCCCCATCCAAACGGAAGACGGCGGCGTATTCCGCACCGCAGATCTTGTCCAGCAATTCAACGAGCTTGCCCCCGAATCCCCGATCGCCGACAGACATGATCAGGGCGGACAGATCCGGATCTATGGGTTCGGCCATCCAGTTGATCGACCGTTTATGGCCGACATTATCCTTCTTCTGTCGGCGGACCTGCTTCCCGCGCAGCGCCGAGAGGGTTTGAGAAATTGTTTATAGCGGTATTTCAGGTCTTAACGCAAAGAAAACCGCCGTCGTCCCCCCTTCCTCCGCATTCGCTGAGCCCCAACGAGGCGGCGTCTTCCCGCCTGCGGAAGGCTCGCCCCTGACGACCGTGGAAGCGTTGACTTTGCGTTCTTACTCCTCGGGGCTTTGGCACGACCAGTTGTCGGCGGAGAAAACATCGAGCTTTCTCGGGTTATCGACGCCGCCCTTGAACACGGAGCGCTGCGGATATGGGCAGACCAGAAAGTCGCGCGACGGTCCCGTGGGCGCATCGACAGGGACGCCGACATCGACGGTCTTGGCCGGCGCGGCGAAAATCGGCTGCGCTCTTTGCGCGCTGTGCATGACGACAGGGCCGGGCGTCTTGCCTTGCTCTACCCAGTCGATCAACGCCTGCATGAGCCGATCCGGACCGTCGGCCGGCCCCGTTCCGCCATAGCAATGGCCCATGCCAGGGATCGTGTAGGTCTGGAGGAACGAATGCACGTCCTCCATGCCGTTCCAGAAATAGTGGTCGGCGAGATATTGGGCGTAGTCCTCATGGCCCCAGGGCGAGCCCGTCATCGGATCGCTGGAGCCGCCCCAGGAAATGATCTTGCCTCCGGTGCGAAACATCGGTGTCAAGTCGGTCGCATATCCCCACTGCGTGCGGCGTGCGCCCGCGACCCACCTGTCAAGGTCTTTCTTGCTCTGAAAATCCATATCCTCCCAATCCGGCCCGACGATGATGCGAGTCCTCGTCGACACATGGAGGGCGACCGTCTCGTTTATGGGCCGGCCTCTGGCGCCGGGTTCAAGCTTGGTCGGCGGCCCTTTGTCGCCCAGCCTGTCAGCCCATAGGGAAATGTTGCTGATCGGAAGCGGGTCGAAAATCACCTTGCCCCGCGCATCCCGCGGCGCTTTCGTCAGCGTCTTGATCGTTTCGATCTCCGCCGGCGTTAAACAATCCGGCCCGTCGCCCGCCTTGCAGCGGAGCTTCGCGACGTCGAATTTGCATTTGCGGGAATCCCAGATGAGATCGTCCATAGCGCCGTCGGCGGCGTCGCAAGCGGCGGTGATATGTTTCTCCGCCATGCGGAGCTTTTGCGGCGAGACCCAGGCGCCGGGTTCGCGGGCCAATTGCTGAACGACCCAGGCGGACCGCAAATAGGGACCGGCGTCGATGCGATTCGGCGGCACGACGCGCGAGGTCCCATAAAGAATCCCGTCATAATCGCTTGGAAAGCGCATCGCGGCTTCGCCGGTCATCCGTCCGCCTCCGGAACAACCGGCGTGGTAGCGATAGAATTTCTCGCCGCCGTAATAGGCCCTGGTGATGGCTTGGGCGGCCTGGGTCGCCAGCTGCGCGCCGCGATAGGCGAAGTTCACGGCCTTCACCGGATCGGCGAGAAACTCATAGCCATTGTCCCTCGTGCGATCGATGCCGGAGTCCGTGCCGGCGACGGCGAATCCCTGGCGCATCGGATTGCCGCGCGGGGTTTGCGAATCCGTGGGCACATAGCCCCCAGCCCCGCCAATGCCGATAAAGTAGAACCGCTTCTTCCAGAGACTCCGGTCGGGAAGCTGGACACGGAAGTTGATCCGCTCGGGACCGGTATCTTCCGTGAGAATATAGCCCTCGACCTTGCAGTGCGGCACAGGCTCTTCAACTTTGTCGGCGGCGGCGATGATCGCGCCGGCCGGAGCAGCCGACTGCATGCTCTTCACGTCGCATGACAGCGCAGCATAGGCGGGCGATCCCAGCCACAGGCACGAAAACCCGGCAAGAAAAACGCCTTGCGCTGCTTTTGACCGATGCATTTGGGTGGGTCCTTTCTTATTTTCCGCCGAACGATGCAGCCGGCCCGCACGCACGCGTCCCATTCAAGGGTCGCCCTCGCCTCTAGTCGGCGGCGCTGACGCTTCCAAACAAGTCGCGGCTGACACTCAAGATCAGATCATCAAGGTAAATTCGGTCAAGTACCCACAAAGGGCGCCGCTCTTTGCATAACCGCTTGTATAACCAACCTCGCGGCGCAAGCCTCCTCGATCAAGATCGAGGCCCGCGCCGGCGTTTGGCCGAGAGGACTGAGACGAAATGCCCTCCGAATATTGCACCGCACAATGGCGACGGCCGCAGGCCCTTTTAGTCGGGCGGACCGCGCGAAAGCTTGCGTCGGACTTGGCTATCCGGATAAAAAACCACGATAATCTCTTGAACCTAAGGACGCTGCGATGACCTTCCAAAAGCCCGCCCATGTTCCAGATCACTTGTTTGTTCCTGGCAATATCTGGGAGAATATGGGCGATTGCCCGCACGCTTATGTGAAGAAGACGATTGGCGACGGCGACATTGCTTATCTGCAAACGCATGTCCATGCCGGCAAGGCCCTTGAAGGCATTTGGCTCACGGTCTCGGCGGACACGACGCGCCGGGTTCTGAGCGACACTGAGTCGTTCTCCAGCGTCGGCGCCACTTTTTACAGCACCTTTCTTGGCGGTCTGACCTTTTTCCCGGTGGAGATCGACCCGCCTGAACACACGAAGTATCGCGCCATCGCCGCCGAATATTTCAGGGCCGCGCGCGTGCGGGAACTTGAAGGCGCGATTGCGATGCGCGCTGATTCTCTATTGGATGAAATGCTGCCGCGCGGCGGCTGCGACTTTGTCGCAGAGTTTGGAAAAATGTTCCCGGCGTTGATTTTTCTCGATCTGATGGGCGTGCCGAATAGCCGCGCGCCGGAATTTCTTGTTCTGGCGAAAAAGGCGCTTGCTTCGCCGGAGCCTGACAAGAAGACCCAAGCGATGCAGCAAATTCGCGATTTTCTCGCCGAGGAAATCGAAAGACGCCGCGCGGCGCCGACCGACGATGCGCTGAGCGCAATCGCGAATGGCGAGATTGACGGCCGCCCGCTCGAAATGAAAGAAGCGGTCGGCGGCGCAATGGTGGTGTTCGTCGCCGGCCTCGACACCGTCGCCTCGCAGCTCGGATGGGTGTTCCGTCAGCTTGCGGAGGATCAGGAGCTTCAAACCCAGCTTCGCAAGGACCCGTCAAATCTCACAAAGGTGCACGAGGAATTTCTGCGTTTCTTTGCGAGCGTCATGATGATCAACCGCATAGCGACGCGGGACGTGCAGATTGGCGACGCCCTCATCAAAAAGGGCGAAGCCCTCGCCTGTTCTCCGGCTCTTGCCTGCCGTGACGAAAAAGAATTCGACCATGCGAGCGAGCTCAATCTTTCGGTTCCGCCCCGCCGGCACCTCGCTTTTGGTTATGGCGTTCACACTTGCCTCGGTTTGCATCTTGCGCGGCTGGAATTGAGGGTCGTCACGGAGCGTTGGTTGAAGCGGGTCCCGCAATTTCGCATTGCGCCGGGCGCCAAATTGAACAGCAGCCGCAGCGCCGTCTTGGCGCTCGACTCTTTGCCGCTGACATGGAGCTAGGGCGCACGCAGGCTCTAATTTCAAAAAAATTAAGCGGAAACAGGAAAATTTCGGCTCGATCAAACCGACCATCAAGTCAAACAAGCCGCTCGCCGACACGGTAACGCTATCTACAGCCCGTCCCTCCTATCGCGGCGGGCGGAAAATGTGAGCAGTTTTTCGCCTGGTCGCGCCGGCCCGCGCGAATGCGCGCAGGCTATTAACTGGCGCTTCGCGGCCGAGCGAAAAAGCGGACTCCGGTTTTTCGCTCGGCGCTCTAAAAAACGGAATTCGACATATCGGCCCCGCTCAAGACCAAGGCGCTCGCGCCTCTTGTTTCTCTACGGGGCAAACGAATTTCGCGTTTAGAAGCTATAGCGGACGTTCACCCCCCACATGCGCGGCGGCGCATAGAGCCTGACAGCCGCGCCCAGACTATAGGCGCGGGTGCTTCCCGCCTGGGAATAGACCTTGTCCGTCAGGTTATTGACAAACACCGCGCCGCTGAAGTTCGAGCCAAGGATGTTGTCCCAACCGACCCGGAGATTGAGCCTTCCATAGGGCTTTTGACTGATGGCGTTCATGATGTCGCCTAGCCCAAGCGTTTCGGCGACATGAAGCTCACGCTCCGGGGCCGCGACATGCCACTGACGGCTTTGCCAATAGGCGTCCAATTGCAGCCAGACGGGGCCGAGTGACTCATCGACAGGCAGAGTATATCGAAATGTCGATGAGAACTGGTTTTCCGGCGTATTGGTGAATGAGCTGCCGCTGAGATCTATCTGGCAGTTGAGCGCTACAGTGCCCGTCACACACTGATCGGCGGGAAGAACCACGTTGTTCAGGTCCGGACCGATCCAATCCGTGTAAGTGGCGTCGACGAAAGAGTAATTCAGCGATAGATTCACATTCCGCCAAACCATGTCGAGGCTGGTTTGAAAACCCTTCATGTCCGCCGACGCAATATTATCGTCAAAGGTCAAAGAAAGGCTTGCCGATTGAAAACGGTTTGTGAACTGAATATCACTGAATTTCATGTAATAGGCGCTCGTATTCCAGCGGAGATTCGCATCGCCCCATTGAAATTGGGTTTTCAAGCCCAGTTCGTAATTCTTGACAATCGCCGGATCGAATACCGGTTTGCAGGATGTCACAATCGTACCACAGGCTACCTGTATGTTTCTCCCACCAACCAGATACGCCTTGCTGATTGTGACATAAGCCATAAGGTCTGGCGTGAATTGCTGCGTGACGCCGAATCTGTAGTTTGACCCCTTAAACTTGGTGCTGTCTTCGGGCAGCTCGGCGCCCGCAACATACGCACCCGTGACAGGATCACGCGAGATCGCGATGCCCCGCTGGGTTTGTTCATTAGATGTCCAGCGATAACCTCCCGTGAGGCTCAATCCGTCAAACAGCACATCGCTCAAATCAATGGTCACCTCGCCATATCCGGCGAATTCTTCTTCTTCAGAACCATTCGGGAAACTGTAAGCATTGGTAAAGACCTGATTTGCGGCGAAGAGACCGCTAAAAGAGCGGAACAACGTTCCGACGCCGTCAGTGTTCGTCGGCTCCTTACGATCATTGTAAAAAAAGCCGAATGTATAATCGATCGCGTCGTACGCCTTGCCCTGAAGCTGGAACTCTTCGGTAATCTCTTTAATTGGATCGCCGAGATTGGCGATGGCTTCGTTGCCCGCCTCATTGACGGCGGGAACCTGCCGAATGGGGCGCCCGGGCGCTCCTACTAGGCCAAGGAGAATACCGCCCACGCCGTCCAGGCCATAGGACATGACGCCCCAGTCTCTTTGATAAGAGAAGATATTTTTGGCGATCAGCGTAGCGAAGCCGAGATCGCCGAAGTCATATTGTGAAACATTGACAAAGCTTTGGTGCTTGACGCGCTCTTGCGATTTCGGCAGGCCTTGCAAGGCGGGGGTTTGCCGGACCGATCCGCCGGCTTGGAGGCGCGCCGCCTCCGTGGCGACAACATCCAGAATTTGCGTGAACGCCGCAGGGGATGTCCGATTCAGATTGGCCAAACCCAAATTCGCATAGGCGAGGACAAAGCCAGGCCCGGACTGATCAATGTCCACATGATTGAACACGAGATAGGTATTAAAGTCGCTCTTTCGCCATTCAGCGCCCGCCCGGACAGCTTCGTGCTGTTGGGAATCGAACGCCGTATCGAGGTCGATCCGGCCCGGAAGACCGTTGATGATGCTGCTCGGCGCAATGGGTTTCGTAAATCCGTCCACATGCACCCGATTATAGGCGACGCGGATGGCCAACTCGTCGGTGACGATAGGAATGTTTAAAGCAGCGGTTGTCTCCAGGCGGTCAAAATCGCCCGCGGTCACGTCGAGAAAACCGCCAAGTTCGTTTAGATCCGGACGCCGAGGTTCGATCAGAACCGCCCCGGCGGCCGCAGTGCGACCGAACAAGGTGCCCTGAGGCCCCTTCAGAATTTGCACAGACGCCAAGTCAAAGAACGGCATGCCGATATCAGTCGGGCCGCCCGGCGCCTCGCTGAAATAAGGGATCACAGCGGGCGTGCGAGCGTTCGTACCAGAATTAATGCCGCGAACAGTGTAGGAGCCTCCCGTGCGGCCGAGCGTTCCCTGAACAGTCATCGACGGCGTCGCAAACTGCAAATCCGATGGCCTAACAATACTCCGTCGCTCAAGTTCAGCCCCGGCAAATGCGCTCACATCGAGGGGAACCTCCTGAAGATTTTCTTCTCGACGGCGAGCCGTCACGATAATTTCGTCGGCCCGCTTGGCGCCCGCAGGCGTGACGTCATCCCCCTGAGCGTAAGCGCCCTCCGTCCCAAAAACGAAGGCGGCGACGCTCGCCAATAATGATTTCTTGATCTTCCCGTTCGGCATTTTATCCTCCCCTTCGGGTATTTTGCTCGATTTACTCCAGACGGCGATAACGCCTCCTTTTGTTAAACTGCCGGAAAAATCCGTATTCCGAAGCAGCGCGGCCAGCGCTTGAGCGACGGTGTAACGCCCCGCCACAACAAAATCGCCTGCGACGTCAGCCAAGTCATAGGGGTAGAGCAATGGGGTTTCGGCTTGTCGCGACAGCGCTGTCAACGCTTCGCCCAATGTGGCCTCGACGATATCGAGTTCATACCGTTTCGATGAAGCTGCATGGGTTTCAGCTCCAACAGCTGCCGTCGACGACACCACGAAAGTGAATGCCGCTATCCAAAGCCCCCCGATGGCGCTCCCAATCCTAATCATTGGCTCGGCGGCGCGACACCTTTCGTATCAACCGGCCATGAATCGAATGACCGGCGTCTTGCAAGGAACCTCAGTAAGATTTTTGACCTTTTTCGCCCTATTTTTGCGGCCGACAACTGAGCATCACATGATGAGCGTCGATATGAGTCACTTCGATATCAAAGACCGTTTCAAGCGCTTCAAACAACCCGTCCGTTTCTCCGACCGGGAAATTTCCGCCGATGGGCGTCGCCTGCAAATCGGGATCCGCGATCTCTATTTTCATATCCGTGTATCGCTCGATCTCTGCGACCACTTCCGACAAAGGCTCTCCTTCAAATCCAATCATTCCTTCGCGCCAGAGCAATTTTCGCTCAAGCGTTTTTTCGTCGAGCCTTTCTAGGCGCTGCACCTTGTCAGCGAAGACCGCATGCTCATTCGCCGTCAGGGCCGCGAGCGAGGTCAACGACGGCGTCTTGCGATCGGCGGTCGCCGTTAATTTCGGAAGAATCGCCTCGGAGAGCAGCTCGACCACCCCCTTAGAGACAGTGACTTCTACATTATCATCGCGCAAGCGCACCGCGAAAGCCGTGCCAACGGCCCGCACTGCGCTGTTTCCTGCGCTTACGACGAACGGCCGCTGCACGTCGGGCGCCACATCGAATAGAGCCTCGCCGCGCTCTAAGCGAATTCGGCGCGCATCCGCGTCGATATCGACTTCTATTTTGCTATTCGTATTCAGCATAATGACTGAGCCGTCGACGAGTGTGATTTTCTCCTGCTCGCCGACGCCCGTCGTAAACTGGCCGGACTGTCGATCAATGAGCCAATCGCCGCTCCGGCCGACAATCGCGACCACAATAAAAATGAAGCAGGCAGCCGCCGCAGCGCCGATCCAAACCGCAGGCCGGGGAAAGAAAAATCGCTCCCGCCGCTCCAAAATCACCGGTTCGATATGATGAAGATCATCCAGCAAATCGCAGTCGTTCCAAACCACGGTCATGCGCTTTAACGCCTCTTCATGAAGCGGCGTTTGTTTCAACCACGCCTTTAACGCAGCACGCTCGCCCGCGCTCAGATCCTGACCGTCCATGCGCGCGACCCAAGCGCCCGCCTCATGTTCGACGGTTTCGATGTCGGGAAACGAAACCACTTTCCCGGAATTACTTATCATAACCTCGCGCCTTGTCGTTTACGGGCGCTTGATCAGAACCTGCCTTTTCGTTTCGAATCTGTTTTCGTCCGCCAAACTCGCCCGGCTCATAGCCCAAATCGCGTAAATACCGGCTGCATTTCACCGTTCCGGCGGCGATGTGCTTCTCGACGCCGCTGATAGAGATGTTCAACCTGGCCGCGATCTCCTTTTGCGAAAGCCCGTCGAACTTTCGCAGGATGAACACTTCACGGCACGCAGGCGGCAAGCTCGCCACTGCCTGACTGAACGCCATAAGTTTCTTCTTGCTATCGAGCATCGCCTCAGGCCCGATCTGCGATTCATCTAAAAAGACAGATGAATCTTTGAAATCCTCAATATACTCGGTCGTTTTATGCGCCTTCCTGGCCAACGCATTGAGCGCCGAGTGCTTCGCCGCCTTGAACAACAACTTTCTTGGCGAACGAACTTTCGTTCTAACACTTGTCGCAAATACTCTTAGAAAAGCTTCCTGAACCAAATCCTCTATATCCTGCGGCCTTGAAAAGAAGCGCGAAAGATATCTTCTGAGCTCATTTTCGC
>JBFXBB010000046.1:0-12543 GCA_050183685.1 Amphiplicatus sp. | reverse complement strand
CGGCCTTGGCATTGAGACGGTCAATGTCGACAAGGTCGAGATCACGGTCCGGCGCATTTCCGATCGTTCGCTGGCGCGCAAGGAGATCGTGAAGGGCGAATCGGTTGGCGAGGACGATTATTATTATGCCTATGGCGATGAAAGCGGCGAGGATGTCGGCGCGATCGTCTTCAAGGGCGAGCTCGACGCCAAGGGCGAGCGCAATGAGACCAAAACGACCGTCTTTGCACTCGGCGCAGCGCTGAAGGAGCTGCGCCCCGGGGCCTATTTCGTCCATGTCAGAGACGTCTCTCCGGGCGCTGACAAATATCGCGCGGCGCAAGCCTGGCGTTGGGTGATGTTCACCGATATGGCGCTGACGACCTATTCGAGCGGCGAGGGGATCGATGTTTTCGCCCGCTCGCTCTCCTCGGCGCGCCCGCTCTCTGGGATCAATCTGGAGCTCATCGCAACGAATAATGATCGCCTCGCGACGGCGGTGACGAACGCCGACGGGCGCGCCCGCTTTGAAGGGCCGGCGATCAGCGGCGATTATCCCCTGACGCCGCGCATGATCATGGCCTATGGGCCGCAGGACGACTTTGCCGCGCTCGACCTCCAGCGCGCGCCCCTCGATCTTTCAGACCGCAATATTGACGGCCGCGCCGCGCCGTCGAAGCTCGACGCCTATCTCTATTTCGATCGCGGAATCTATCGGCCGGGCGAGACGGCGCATCTGACGGGGCTCTTGCGCGACGACGCGGGGCTTGCCGTCTCCGACCGGCCGCTGACGCTGACCATCCGCCGGCCGAACTATACGGTCGCGAAGAAAGTCCGTATCGAGAAGACGGAGATCGGCGGTTTCAGCTATGACTATGAGACGCTGACAAATGCGCCGCGCGGTCAGTGGCGGGTCGAGATCGAGGCCGACGGCGTCGGCCCGGTCGGCTGGGAAAGCTTCTCCGTCGAAGACTTCGTCCCCCAGCGCCTCGACGTCACCCTTAATGTCGATGAGAAAACGCCGATACGGCCGGGCGAGGCGCGGCCGATTTTCGTAGCGAGCCGGTTTCTTTACGGCGCGCCGGCGGCCGGCCTCGCCGTCGAAGGCGAGGCGCGTCTCCGGCTCGATCCCAATCCCTTCCCGGCGCTTTCCGGCTATCGCTTCGGTCCCGTCGACGGGCGCTTCGACGAACGCTTCATCAAGCTGCCGAATGGCGTCCTCGACGAGCGCGGCGAGACATCGTTCGATCTGACGGTTGACGACGCGCCGAAAGGCGTCGGCGCGCCCATGCGCGCTGACGTCGTCATCGGCGTTGTCGAGCCGGGCGGGCGGGTCGTGCGCGAAAGCGCGCGGATCCCGGTGCGTCCGGAAAAGCATTATGTCGGCCTGAAGCTCGCCGGCGACGGCTATGGCGTCGGCCAGAACGAACCGGTGAATATCGAAGCGGTGATCGTCGGCTGGAATGGCGAGCAGGCGGGCGGCGATCTCGAATGGCGCCTTGTCGAAGAAGACTACTGGTTCGACTGGTACCGCGAGGACGGCGAGTGGCGCTGGCGGCGCTCCTTCAAGGACGTCCTCATCGGCGAGGGACGCGCACGCGCATCAAGCGACAGCGCGACGCGCATCACGCAACGCCTTGATCCCGGTTCTTATCGCATGACGGTGACGGACCCGGACTCCGGCGCGACCTCCGATATCCGCTTTTATGTCGGCTGGCGTTCCTACGCCGCCGGCGCCGAGACGCCGGACCAGGCGGCGCTGACGCCGCCGGCCGAGAAAGTCGCGCCCGGCGCGCGCGCGCGTCTGATGCTGACCGCGCCTTATGAGGGCGAAGCGATCGTCACGGTCGCGACCGACAAGGTGCATCTCGTGCAACGCCTCAAGGTCGAAAAAAAGGGCCGCGAGATCATCATCGACACCGATCCCGCCTGGGGCGCCGGTTTTTATGTGCTCGCGACCGTCGTGACGCCGCGCGACGCGGTGAACCGGCCCGTCCCGCGCCGCGCAATGGGCGTCGCCTATGTGCCCTTCGACATGTCCGCGCGAAAGCTCGCCGTGACGGTCGACGCGCCAACGCTTCTGCGCCCGCGCCAGAAGGTCGAGCTGCCGGTGACGATCGCCGGCGCGCAGAAAGGCGAGGCGGTGATGCTGACGCTCGCCGCGGTCGACGAAGGCATTTTGCGCCTGACGAAATTCGCCTCGCCCGATCCCGTCGACTATTATTACGGAAAGAAGCGCCTCGGCGTCGACATGCGTGACGATTATGGACGCATTCTTCACGCCAATCTCGGCGCGCCGGCGCGTTTTGGCGGCGACCAGCTCGGCGGCGAGGGCCTGACGGTCGTTCCGACGAAATCGGTGGCGCTTTATTCGGGCCTCGTGACGGTCGGCGCCGATGGCGGCGTGCGCGTGCCGGTCGAGATTCCCGATTTCAACGGCGAGCTTCGCCTGATGGCGGTCGCCTGGAGCGCCAACAAGCTCGGCGCCGCCGCGCAGCCTTTGACCGTCCGCGATCCCGTTCCGGCCGAGCTCGCCCTGTCGCGGTTCCTCGCCCCCGGCGACAAGGCGGAGGCGACGCTTCTTATCGACAATGTCGACGGCGCGCCGGGCGACTATAAAGTGACATTGACGGGCGAGGGGCCCGCGACGCTCGACGCAAGCCAAAGCTTCACGCTGGCGCGAGGCGAGAAACGCACGCAGCGCTTTGCGCTCACGGCCGGCGCGGAAGGCGTCGGCGGCGTGACCTTGAGCATTGCGGGCCCGGCCGGTTTTTCGGTCAAACGCTCTTATCCCATTCAGGTCAGGACGCCTTATTTCCCTATGACCAGCGTCTCAACAGCGACGCTTGAGCCCGGCGAGTCCTTCGTCGCGACGCGGGCGCTGATCGAGCCTTTCGTGTCGGGATCGGCGAATGCGAGCATTTCCTTTTCCCGCTTGCGCGGCGTCGAGCCGGGTCCGCTGCTCGACGCGCTTTACCGCTATCCCTATGGCTGCTCGGAGCAGTTGACGAGTTCGGCCTTTCCGCTGCTTTTCGTCGACATTCTCGGCGGCGAAGCCGGGCGCGACCCGGAGCGCGCCGTGCGTCCCCGGGTGCAAAAGGCCGTCAATGAACTCCTCAACCGTCAGAGCGCGGACGGCGCTTTCGGCCTGTGGCGCGAAGGCGACGGCGGCGCCTCGCCCTGGCTCGGGGCCTATGTCGTCGATTTCCTCGACCGCGCCAAGGCGCAGGGCTACGCCGTTCCGGAGGAAGCCCTCGATCGCGCCTATGCGTCGCTGGCGCAGATCGCCCGTATCGATCGCTGGGTTAATGTCAGCTATCAGATGACGGCGAATACCGGCGCAGGATCAAATGATTCGAATGAACTCCTGCGGCGTCGTTCCGCCGCCTATGCGCTTTATGTGCTGGCGCGGGCGGGGCGCGCGGATGTCTCGGATCTGCGCTATTTCCACGACGCGCTGATGGACGAGACGCCCGGTCCGCTCGCCCGCGCCCATGTCGCCGCCGCGCTTGCGCTCATGGGCGACCGCGCGCGCGCGACAAGCGCCTTTGAGAAGGCGCTCGACGCCATCGGTTATGAGAATACCGGCGATTATTACCAGACGCCGCTGCGCGACGTCGCCGGCCTCCTGGCGCTCGCCGCCGAAGCGGGCCGCGAATCGATCGCCGAGGCCGCAACCGAAAAGTTCACGGCGCTGATGAAGGAGCCCGCGCGCCTGCATACGCAGGAAAAGGCCTTCGTGCTGCTCGCGGCGCAGGCGCTTTTGAAGAGTTCGGGTCCGATGGTCTTGTCGCTGAACGGGCAAAGTCTTTCCGATCTCGTTCCGGCGCCGAGTTTCTCGCTGGACGCCGCGGCGCTCGCCGACAAGACCGTCTACCGCAATGACGGCGACGGCCCCATATTCCGTACGGTGACGGTTTCCGGCGCGCCGAAAGCCGCGCCGCTTCCGGTCTCCGAAGGCTTTTCCATCACCAAGCGCGTCGCGACGCGCGACGGCCGGCCGGCCAATCTTGCGGCGGTCGCCCAGAATGACCGGCTTGTCGTCGTCATTACAGGGTCGGCCGCGGCGGACCGCCTGCATCCCGCCGTCGTCGCCGACCTTCTGCCGGCGGGCTTTGAGATCGAGACCATTTTGAAGCCGGAGGACGGCGCAAACAGCGGCGCGTCCGGCCCCTATAAATGGATCGGCGAGATCAGCCGACCGCGCATCGCTGAGGCCCGCGACGACCGTTTCGTCGCGGCGATCGATGTCCGCCGGGAACGCTTCACGCTTGCCTATGTGGTGCGCGCGGTGACGCCTGGAACATTCGTCATGCCGGGCGCGGTCGTCGAAGACATGTACAAGCCCGGCGTCGTCGGACGCACGGCGAAGGAAACGCTGACGATTACGGCGCAGTGATCGGGATGCATTGGGCGCGGCCTATATTCGGCGACGGACTGACGCGCGTTTTTCGCGCAGGGGCGTTGTTGCTGGCGCTCGTCATCGCCGCCGATTTCGTCTTCCCGCCGCCGCTGAAGCGCGCCGACGCGCTCAGTTCCGTCGTCCTCGACCGCGACGGCCGCTGGCTTCACGCCTTCGCGACGTCTGCGGGCCGCTGGCGATTCGCGGCTGATCTCGACGGCGTCGATCCGGTCTTCGTCGATCGGCTCATCGCCATCGAAGACAAGCGTTTCTGGCGCCATTCAGGCGTCGATCCTCTCGCCGTCGCGCGCGCCGTCAAAAGCGCGGCGGCGGCTGGACGCTTCGTCTCCGGCGCTTCGACCCTCACCATGCAAACGGCGCGCTTGCTCGAACCGCGCCCGCGCACGCTTCCATCGAAGGCCGTTGAAATGCTCCGCGCATTGCAGATCGAGCGCCGCCTGTCGAAGCGTGAAATTCTGGCGCTTTATCTTACCCTCGCGCCTTATGGCGGCAATCTCGAAGGCGTCCGCGCCGCGAGTCTTTTCTATTTCGGCAAGGAGCCGTCGCATCTCACCGACGCCGAGCAGGCGCTTCTGATCGCGCTGCCGCAGGCGCCCGAAGCGCGAAGGCCCGACCGACACGCCAAGGCGGCGCGGGACGCACGAACCGAGACGCTCAGAGAATTCGTCGCGGCGGGCGTCTTGACGCCGGAAAGAGCCCGCGAAGCCGATGAGGCCGGCCTGCCCGAACGCCGCAAGCCCTTGCCGGCGATCGCCTATCACGCGGCCTATGCGCTCATGCGCGAGGCCAAGGGCGAACCCGTCATCTACTCGACAATCGATCTCGTTCTCCAAGAGGAAGCCGAAGCGCTCGCGCGCGCCTACGCCGCGCATTTCGACGACGGGGCGACGACGGCGCTCCTCATCCTCGACAATCGCACGCATGAAGCAAGGGCCGCCGTCGGCTCGTCGGGCCTCGACGTTGACGGCGGATGGATCGACCTGACTGCGGCGCTGCGTTCGCCCGGCTCAACGCTGAAGCCTTTCATTTACGGCATGGCCTTCGAGGACGGTCTCGTCGGCCCCTCGACCATCATCGACGACATGCCGCAAAGCTTCGACGGCTATGCGCCCGAAAATTTCGACAAGACCTTCCGCGGCGAGGTGCGTGTCGCCGAGGCGTTGCAGCATTCGCTGAACCTTCCGGCCGTCCGTGTTCTGAACGAACTCGGCGCCGGAAAACTCGCCGCGCTTTTGCGCGCGGCGGGCGTCAAGCTCGCGGGACCGAAGCGCGCCAGCCGCGATTTCGGACTGACGCTCGCCCTGGGCGGGGCAGGCGTCACCCTGCGCGATCTAGGCGTCCTCTATATGGGCCTTGCAAATGGCGGCGCCGTCGCGCCGATCGTCTGGACGCGGCGCAACGAGTCGGCCGGGCGCCCTCACGCCTTTCAGCTTTTTTCGGCCGAGAACGCGGCGCGCATCAGCGAGATCCTCGCCGACGCCCCGGCGCTCGAAGGCCGCGCGCCCGCCGCGCTGGCGCAAGCAGCGCCGCGCGTCGCCTTCAAGACGGGGACGTCCTATGGCTATCGGGACGCCTGGGCGGCGGGCCATGCCGGCGGCTATACGGCGATCGTCTGGGTCGGTCGCGCCGACGGCGCTCCGCGACCGGGCGCGACGGGCCGAAAAGCGGCCGCGCCGCTGCTAATGGATGTTTTCGACATGCTGGCGCGGCGCGATCCCTCGCGCATGGAGTGGCGGCGCGATGTCGAATCAGAGGACGGCGCGATGGTCGCGCGGCTCGCCGCCCCGCGCCGCCTCTCGCCGCCGGAAATCGTTTTCCCGAGCGATGGCGTCGAACTTTACAGCGCCGGGGAAGGACGCGGCTTCTCGCTCGCGGCGAGGGGCGGGATGGGCCAATATCGCTGGTATGTCGACGGCGATCCTGTCGCAGAGGAAAATGGCCGCGCCATTTGGCGGCCTGTCACGCCTGGCTTCTACGCCCTGACGGTTGTCGACGCCGAGGGACGCGATGCGCGCGCGCGCGTGCGCGTCGCCGCCGGCGGGTGAGACGACGTTTTTTGATCGGCGGCGCGCTCGCCTGGGCGGCGGCGGCGGCGGCGAGGGAAGTCCGGCTCGTCGACATCATCCTCGACGAGCTCGTTTCCATCCCGAAAGACGCGGTCATCGAAGATGCGATGGCGCCGGATCGATGGAATCGGCGCGTCGCGAAAGTCATTTTGTCGGACGGCGGCACGATGCAGGAACGGCTCGTTGCATCCGGCGAGGCGCGCGTGCGCCCCGAAAGCGACGATCGTCCGTTCATCCAACGCCTGCTCGCGCTTGAAGGGGAGGCGCGGGCGACAAGGCGCGGCTTGTGGCGCGCGCCGGCGTTCCGAGTCTTTGACGCCGCCGACGCGGCGCCGGCCGTCGGCGCGTTCAATCTTGTCGAGGGCGTCGTCGTCACGGCGGCGAAGCGAGGCGGGCGGGTCTATCTCAATTTCGGCGAAGACTATCGAACGGACTTCACCGCCGCGGCGAAACCCTCCGCGGCGCGACGCTGGGCCAAAGCGGGACTCGATCTCGTCGCGCTCGCGGACGCGCGCCTCAGGCTTCGCGGCCACGTCGTCTGGATCAACGGCCCGTCGATCGAGATCGTACATCCGATGCAGGTCGAATGTCTCTGACTAAGCCGCTTTCTTCTGTTGCAACGCGGCTTCGAGAAGCGCGACCGCCGCGGTCATGTCGGATTTGTTGACTGCGGCGACCTCACGCGCGAGGCGGTCAAGCGCGGCCTCGAAGAGCTGCCGCTCTGAATAGCTCTGCTCGGGCTGGTCCGAGGCGCGATAAAGATCGCGCACCACTTCGGCGACGGAAATGATGTCGCCGGAATTGATCTTCGCTTCATATTCCTGAGCGCGCCTGCTCCACATGGTGCGTTTGACCCGCGCGCGGCCCTTCAAGGTCTCGATCGCCTTCTTGACGAGCGTGGCCTCCGATAGCGCGCGCATGCCGACGGCCTTCGCCTTCGCGGTCGGCACGCGCAGCTTCATCTTTTCCTGCTCGAAGTCGATGAGAAACAATTCGTTGGTGACGCCCGCGATAAGCTGGCGCTCGATCCCGACAATCCGCCCGACGCCATGCGCCGGATAGACGATATGATCATTCACCTTAAAATCGTGCTTGGCCTCGGCCGAGGCGGGAGACGCTTTTACTGGAGTTTCATTCACGGATTGAGACGCCTTTTGCACATGGAGCGGAATGATGAAGTCGCCGGACGCCGATGAGCGCTCCGACCGTGGTTTCTGGCCAACCAAGGGTTTCTTTTTAGACGGCTTGGGCGCCGTTTCAGCCTTCTTCTTGGCGGCGCCGACAGTCTTGCTTGCCGGCTTGTCAGCCGCCGGCTTTTTTTTCCCGGCCGATCCGGCTTTTTTTGCCGTGGGCTTGGCCGCCGGCGGCGCCTTTTTCTTGGGCGCGGGCGCCTTCGGCGCCGTCTTCGCCGCCGCGCCGCTCGGCGCTTTCGTCGCCGCAGTCGATTTCTTGGCGAGAGACTTGGCGGAGGCCGCCTTCTTCGCCGCGGGCTTCGAGGCGGCGGGCTTTTGCGCAGCCGGCTTTGCGGCTGTCTTTTTCGGCTTGGCGGATGCTTTTGGCTTGGCCGCCGGCGCCGTTGCTTTCCGCGCCGGCTTGGCCCGGCGGGCGGGCGCCGATTTTGCGTCCTTCGATTTCGCCTTGCCTTGGGTCTTCTCAGCGGTTTTGGTCGCCATCTCGATCTCTCTTCGCGGCGCGCCGCAAACCGACGCGCGCGCACCGTGCGCTACTGCGGCGATTCTCGCGAAGCTCTATGAACCAATGCCGGCGCCCAACCAATCACAGGCGCCCCGAGTTCCCTCAGGCCGCCTCGGGCAGGCGATAAACGGATTAAGAATTATCTCGCTTCTTCAGCGGCCTAGTCAAAATCCTTAAAGCATTGGCCTATACAGCCGCATCGTCGTCGACTCGCCGATCTCAACTTTTCATATAGCATAAAATTTCACACGACGCTATGCGGATCGGCGTCGTGATCAGGACCCGGCCCCGGGATTGGGGCTGAAATATTTCTCAAGCTTGCCCGTCTCCTCGGCGAATTTGTCGGCGTCGGGGAGGGGATCGGTTTTTTGAGTGATATTCGGCCAGTTCGTCGCATATTTCGAGTTGAGTTCGACCCATTTGCCGTCCGCGTCGTCGGTGTCGGGGATGATCGCCTCGGCCGGGCATTCCGGCTCGCAAACCCCGCAATCGATGCATTCGTCAGGGTGAATGACGAGCATGTTCTCGCCCTCATAAAAGCAATCGACGGGGCAGACTTCGACGCAATCGGTGTATTTGCATTTGATGCAGGCGTCGGTCACGACATAGGTCATTTAGGTCTCCCTCCCCTTCGGCGGGGCGTCATAGATAGCGTTTGCCTGAACCACGCAAGCGGCCCCGAGGTCAAGACCCTTCGATGGACGGTCCCCGGAGCGCCTCTGCGGCCCGCCGTCGCGCCGCGCCGCTTTCGACGTCGCTGACATAGATAAGGCCGCAGAGCCGGCGGATCAGCGCATCCTCATGGGGGTCGCGCCGGTTATCGGACAGGATGATCATCCACATCGTCTGGAGGAGCCGGATTTTCGCTTCGGGCGGAAGGTTCTTTGCGACCCTGGTGAAACGATGGAGGTCGGCGGCGTCGGCCTGGGCCTGTTCGGCTTCAGCCCGGAGCGCCGACGCGGCCGCGGCGTCAAGGCCGAACTCGGCGGAAAGAGCGGCGTCGATGATCGTCGTCTCCCGCGCCTCGTAGCGCTCATCGGCTTGGGCGGCCTCGACGAGGAGCGCGGCGATAGCGAGCCGCGCCGGATCGGTTGGCGCGGTTTGCGCCGCTTTCGGCGCGAGGAATGATCGCAGCTTGTCGAGCATCGGGACCTCCGATTTTAGCGTTTCTTGAGCTCATCGATCGCGCGGCGATCCTTCTTGCTGGGCCGACCGGCGCCCTTATCGCGCTGGGCGAGCGCGGGCGCGCCGAACGCCGGCGCCGAGGGCGGCGAATGGTCGGCGTAAAGCAGCCGGGCCTCGGCGGCGGGACCTCGACGGTCGGCGCAAGCGAGAATTTCGACGAGGCGCAATCTCGGCCCGCTCATGAACGCCAGCCGATCGCCGGCGCTCACGGCAAAACTTGCTTTGTCGACACGGCGCGTCGTCCCGCCGCGGGTCAGGCGCACCGATCCGGACGAAACGATCTTCGCCGCCAGAGAACGCGTCTTAAATAGCCGAGCGCGCCACAGCCACTTGTCGATGCGTTGGGACAGGCTCCTTTCGACGGCGAGCGTCAATTCGACTTCTCAGGCTTGTCGGCGGCGTCCCGCCGCGCCATCTCGTCTTTCAACCCGGCGAGAACAGCGAAAGGCGAGTTCGGATCGGGGACCTTCAAATGCTGTGGCTTCATCGAATGCGGCGGAGCGGAGGGGCGGCGCTCGGCGACGGGGCGCTGCCCGTCCTTGTGAAAGGCCTTGCCGCCGCGCGATTTGGGGCGACGGTCCTGCTCGCGCGGCCTCGCGGCGGGCGCGGTCCGCGCCTCGCGCGGCGCCGGCTTCGGGCGGGGCGGACGGCGGGGCGCGAGCCGCCACAAGGTGATTTCGCGCTCTTCCGATTGCGGCTCGGATGCGGGCGCCGGCGCGGCCTCGCCTTGCGGCGCGGGCGGCTCGCTCGGGCCCGCGGCGCCGTCCGCGTCCGCCGCCTTGATCTCCGCCGAATTCGCTTCATTCGTCGGCGCGTCGGGGACGGGCGCTTCGGCCGGCGGCGGCGCGTCGTTCTTGACGACCGGCCGCTGGACTTTCGCCGTCTGCTTTCGATAGCCGAGCGAGTTAAGGATCGTCTCGAATTCTTCTCCGGAGCAACCGACAAGCGACATCATTTGCGGGCTCGCCTCAAAACCGCCTTTGAGCGCGCTTCCATTGCGTTCGGACCGGATCTGACCCGCGAGGCGCTCCAGCATGTCGATGCGGACGGCGCGCGCGCCCGACGGTCTGTAGCCGGATGCATAATAATAGGCATGCGGAAGATCGCGATCGACAGGAAGCGAGACGAGCCCCGCCTTGGGCGGTTGATATTCAGACAGCTTTCTGTCGGTCCACAAGGCCCATAAAAGCGCAAGAAGCCGCGCCGGCGCCGGTTTCAAGAGCGATGGCGTGAACAATGTGTATTCGCCAAATCTGACGCCGAGCTTTCGAAGCTTGCCGCGCTCGGTCTGATCGAGCTGCTTAAGCTCGTCGTCGAATTGCGCGCGCGACATCGCGCCGAAATTCTCGATGAGGCGAAACGCAACGCCGCGCGCAAGACCGTTCAATCCGCCCGCGTCGCCGGCGTTGACCGCATTGTTAAGGGCGATGAGGTCGCCGAGCAGAATCTCGATCCGCGCGGCGAGAAATTGATCGAGCCGGTCTTTGATGCGGCCGCGCAAATGCGGCGACAATGAATCGAGGCCCGAAATATGAATGTCGGGACGCAGCGGCGCCGGCCCCTTGGCGAGTCGCGCAACGCCCGACGCGCGCCACGATATGGCGCCGTCCTCGCGAAGGACGAGCTCGTCAGGCGCGGCGTTCGCGAGCGCGGCGGCGCGGGCCGCAAGGATCGGCGCAAGCGCTTTATCCGCCGCCATGCGCACGCGCTTCGCCTCGACGCCTTTCGCGCGCGGGTCGACAATGAACTCGAACCCAAGAAGGCGGCCGACAAATTGGCCTTCCACGATCACTTCCCCGTCATCCGTGACGCCCGCAAGGAGCGGCGCATCGTCCCTCAGCTTTTTCAGAAGCACCGACGTACGCCGGTCCACAAAGCGCTGCGTCAGCTTTTCATGCAGCGCGTCCGAAAGCGAGTCTTCTATCGCTCGGGCTTTCTCCTGCCAATAAGGCGCGTCGTCAATCCAAGATGACCGATGCGAAAGGTAGGTGAAGGTCCGCACATGCGCGATGCGCGTCGAGATCGCATCGATATCCCCATCGGCGCGGTCGAGCCGGGCAAGTCGCGGGGCGAGCCAATCGCCGGGAATCCGCTCGCCATGCGCGATCTGAAGGTAAATCTCGCCGAGCAGGCGCGCATGCTGCTCCGGCGTGATCTTGCGGAAATCCGGAATCTGACAGACGTCCCACAACAGGACGAGCCCGCCGTCGCCCCGGGCGACATTTCGGCCATCGTTCAGCGCCGAAAGAAGCGCGAGCGCGATCTCGTCGTCGCCGGGCCGCGCCCGTCTCAGCTCGGCGCGCGGCGGCGGGCTGTCGAGCGACAGCTTAAGCGCCGGCAGGCTTGAAAAATCGAGCGCTTCGGCGCGCCATTGAACGGCGCGGACAGGATCGAATTGATGCGTCTCAATCGACGCGACCGTTTCCTCGTCGAAAGGCCGGCAATCGGCCGTCACGCCGAATGTGCCGTCGCGCATGTGACGCCCGGCGCGGCCGGCGATCTGCGCAAGTTCGTCATGGCGCAGCCCGCGCCGCATCACGCCGTCGAATTTGCGCGTCGCGGCGAAGGCGACGTGATCGATATCCATGTTGAGGCCCATGCCGATCGCATCGGTCGCGACGAGATAATCGACTTCGCCCGACTGGTAGAGCGCGGCCTGCGCGTTTCTGGTGCGCGGCGACAGCGCGCCGAGAATAACCGCCGCGCCGCCGCGCTGGCGGCGCACGAGCTCGGCGACGGCGTAAACCGTCTCCGCCGAAAAGCCGACGATGGCCGAACGTCGCGGCAGGCGCGACAGCTTTTTCGGTCCCGCATGGCTGAGAGTCGAGAAACGCTCGCGCGCGAGGAACCGGATTTTAGGAAAGAGGCGGCGAAGGATCGGCCGCATCGTTTCCGAGCCGAGGAAAAGCGTCTCGGCGCGCCCCCGCGCATGGAGAAGCCTCGACGTGAAGACGCGGCCGCGTTCGAGATCGGCGGCGAGCTGAATTTCGTCAATCGCAAGGAAGTCGACCTCGCGCTCCAAGGGCATCGCCTCGACCGTGCAGATCCAGTAGCGCGGAGAGGGAGGCGCGATTTTTTCCTCGCCGGTCACGAGCGCCGCCGCCCGGGGGCCGCAGCGCTCGACCACGCGGTCAAAGACCTCGCGGGCGAGAAGCCGGAGCGGCAGGCCGATCATGCCCGACCCATAAGCGAGCA
>JBFXBB010000045.1:0-12575 GCA_050183685.1 Amphiplicatus sp. | reverse complement strand
CGAGCCGGCGCGCGCCGTCCTCGTCGCGGGGGATTTTATGCGTCTGCTCGTCATTGATCATTTGCAGGCGGTGCTCGACGCGGCGCAGATAGCGATAGGCCTCGTCAAGCGCCGCGCGGGTTTCTTCCGAAATCTGCCCCGCCGCGCGGAGCGCGGCGAGCGCGGCGAGCGTCGCGCGCGGCCGCAAAGCCGGGTCCTTGCCGCCGAGAATCAATTGCTGGGTCTGGGCGAGGAACTCGATCTCGCGAATGCCGCCGCGGCCCGTCTTGATGTCATGGCCGTGAAATTCGATCGTCTCGCCGCCCTTGGCGGCGTGGATCTGGCGCTTGATCGAGTGAATGTCCTCGATCGCGGCGAAGTCGAGATATTTGCGCCAGATAAAGGGCCTCAGCCGCCGGAGGAATTCCTCGCCGCGCGCGATGTCGCCGGCGGCGGCCCGCGCCTTGATGAAGGCCGCGCGCTCCCAATTCTGTCCGTGCGCCTCGTAATAGGATTCCGCCGCGTCGACCGAGACGGCGGCGGCCGAAACGCCGGGGTCGGGACGCAGCCTCAGATCGGTGCGGAAGACATAGCCCTGCGCCGTCTGCTCGGCGAGGAGCTTGACGATAAGCCGCGCCGCGGCGACCGCGATCTCGCGCGCGGCGAGCGGATCGCCAAGCGCCGGCGCCGCCGGATCGAAGAGGACGATAAGGTCGATGTCGCTCGAATAATTGAGCTCGCGCGCGCCGAGCTTGCCCATTGCGAGCGCGACGATCCCGGAATTCTTTTCGCATTCGGGCGCGTCCGCCGCCTTGAAGCCTTTCGGGCCGAGCGCGCGCAGCCCCGCGCGCAGCGCCGATCCCGCCGCCGCGTCGGCGAAATCGGAAAGCGCGGCGCCGGCCTCAAGGCTCGTCCAGACCCCGCCCGCCTCGGCGAGGCCGGCAAGGAGCGCGATGTCGCCCTTAAGACCGCGCAAGGCGCGCATGACGTCCGCCTGCTCCTCAAGATCGCCGGCGCGCGCCGCCGCGTTGAGGATGCAGGCGCGGCTGTCTTCGGGCGCGAGCTTCGTCATCATCACGAAGGCGTCGGGCGCGCGCGCCATCAGCCGCGACAGGTAAGGCGAGGCGCCGCCGACGGCGTGGGCGAGATCGCGCATTTCCTTTTTGAGCATCCCCCAGCGCTCGCCGAGCGCCTCTTTCAGGCGCAGCGCGGCGATCTCGTCATAGACGCGGGGAAGTTCTGCGATGCGGGAGTCGAGGGCGGCGTTCATGGGGCTATTTCAACACGCCTCGCCCGGCGAATCGATCATCTCGGCGATGTTGCGTCATATTTTTTCGAAAACCGGGAAATCGATCGTCACCTTGAGGCCGGGACGCGCGGCGCCGGGATAAGCGTCGGCGACGAAGAGCGCCCCCTCATGCGCGCGGGCGATCGCCGAGACGAGCGACAGGCCGAGCCCCGAACCCGACGTCGTGCGGCTCGTCTCAAGCCGGACGAAGCGTTGCAGGATATGCTCGCGGTCGGCCTCGGGCACGCCCGGCCCGTCATCGGCGACGGCGAGGCTCGCTTTGCCTTTCGGGCCCTTGGCGACGCTGATCTCGATGACCGTTCCGCCCACGGCGTATTTCAGCGCATTGTCGAGGAGGTTGGCGAGCGCCTGCGAAATGAGGGCGCGCGAGCCGCGCACGGGCGGGGCGGGCTCGATCTTGAGCTTGACGGCGAAGCCCGCCTCCTCGCCCGCCGGCTCGTAAAGCTCGGCCATCTCCCCGGCGATCGCGGCGAGGTCGACGGGCTCCATCGCGCCCGCGCCCTCGCCCGATTCGATGCGCGCGATCGACAAAAGCGCGTTGAAGGTCGCGATCATGCTTTCCGACTCGTCGAGCGTCAGGCGCAGCGCCTCGTCGCGTTCGGCGGGATCGCCCTTCAACGCCGCGGTCAGGCGGTTGCGGATGCGCGTCAGAGGCGAGCGCAGATCATGGGCGATATTGTCCGAGACCTCGCGCATCCCCGTCATCAGCCGCTCGATCTGATCGAGCATGGCGTTGAGATTGATCGCGAGATTTTCAAGCTCGTCGCCCGAGCCGGTGAGCGCGATGCGCCTCGAAAGGTCGCCCGCGCGGATCGCCTTGGCCGTCCGGTTCACCGCGTCGACCTGCTTCAAGAGCGAACGCGAAAAGGCGAGCCCAATGACGAGCCCGACCGCGACGGTCGCGAGCGCGAGCCGCAGGATCAGCCGCTCGGTGCGTTCGCGCAATCGCTGGCGGTCGGTCACGTCGCGCCCGACAAAGACGAGGAAGAAATTCTCCGCTTCCGGATCGGCGCGGAAGCGCTTGATCTTGCCGCGGCCCTCGCGCTCCTCGACGCCGACATCGCGCCCCGCCGCGTCGATGCGCTGGCGCTCGAATTTGAAATCGAAAAAATCATCGCCCGCCGACAAGGCCTCGACGGGAAGCGCGGTCAGATTGCCCGACAGCACCGCGCCCGAGGGCGCGCCGATCAGCATGTAAACGCCGCCGTCGCGCCAGGCCGCGCGTTCGCGCACGACGCGGCGCAAGGTGCCCGCGCCTTCATTCGCAAAGACCGTCGCGAGCACTTCGATCTCCTGATCGATCGTCTCGTCGGTCTGCGCCGCCGCGACGCCGAAGGTCGCGTTGTAAATATAAAGGCCGAGAACGCCGACCGCGATCGCGAAGACGACGACATAGGCCGAGGCGAACCGGAAAGACCGCGTCCTCAAAAGGCGAAAGACCGCCGGCCCGCCCCAAACGCGGCTCGCGGAACCGGCGGGGCGACGATCGGCTTGCCGGCGCGGCGCCTTGCCGCGCGGCTTTCGTTTCTTTCGGCGGCGCATGCGCGGCTTCGCCGCCGGCGGCGCGGTCGGGGCCTCGGCTTCGGCCTTGCTCTTTGCGTCTTCTTCGATCAGCACGCGAGCGGCGCTCCCCCTTGCCTCGCGCTTTATTCTCCATCCTCGATCGTATAGCCGGCGCCGCGGATGGTTTTCAAAAGCGGCGCGTCGAAATCCTTGTCGATCTTCGAGCGCAGGCGCGAAATATGCACGTCGATCACATTCGTTTGCGGATCGAAATGATATTCCCAGACATTTTCGAGGAGCATGGTGCGCGTGACGACCTGGCCGGCATGGCGCATCAGATATTCGAGAAGCCGGAATTCGCGCGGCTGCAATTCGATTTTCTTGCCGGCGCGGCGGACCGTCCGTGTGAGGACGTCGATCTCAAGATCGGCGACCTGGTAGCGCGTCGTCACATTGGCGGGCGCGGCGCGCCGCCGTCCGAGCGCCTCGACCCGCGCGACAAGCTCGGAAAAGGCGTAGGGCTTGACGAGATAGTCGTCGCCGCCGGCCTTCAAGCCGGCGACGCGGTCGTCGACTTCGCCGAGCGCGGACAGGAACAGGGCCGGCGTCTCGTCGCCCTTGTCGCGCCGGCGCGCCAGGACCGCGAGCCCGTCGAGCTTCGGCAACATGCGGTCGATCACATAGGCGTCGTAGTCGCCCGCGCCGGCCATGTCGAGGCCGCTCTCGCCGTCGATTGCGTGATCGACCACATGGCCGGCTTCGCGAAGCCCCTTCGCCATGAACGCGGCGGCCTCGGCGTCGTCTTCGATAACAAGGATGCGCATAGGGTCTTTTTAGAGCGAATGGGGAACAGCGAATAGGAAATAGTTCAGTCGGCGAATCGTTCCAGCGCCGCCGCCCTTGCCGCTCCGGGGATCGCCCTTTCCTAACCCGTCACGAGGCTCAGCGCGCCGAACTGCTTCTGGTCGCGGATCTGATAGCGCAGGAGCACGGCCTCCTTGCCGGCCTTTTTCGCCTCGTCGACGGCGCGCCGGAGCGCGCCGGCGGTCAAGGCGGCCTTGCCGTCGACCTGGAGAATGACCGCGCCGGTCATGAGGCCGGCCTCGGCGGCGGGGCTGCCGGGCTTGACCGCGGTGACGATGACGCCCTCGACGCCGTCCGGCACGCGGAACTGCTCGCGCGCCATCTGATTGAGTTCGGTCACTTTGAGGCCGAGATCGACCGATAGGCTGTCCTCGCCCGGCGCGGCCTTGTCGTTCGAAGCGAGCTTGTCCGCGTCGCGCTTGCCGATGGTGACGCTCAAGGTCTTTTCCGCGCCGTCGCGCAGGATTTTGAGCTGCGCCTTTTCGCCCGGCGCGATCGCGGCGACGGCGCGCGTCAATTCGCGCGCATCGGCGACGGCGCGGCCGTCAACCGCGGTGATGACGTCGCCGCTCTTGAACCCGGCCTTGGCGGCGGGGGTATCCGGCAGGACGTCGGAGACGAGCGCGCCCTTGGCTTCCTTGCGGCCGAGCGCGGCGGCAATCTCGGTCGTCACGTCCTGGATCGAAACGCCGAGCCAGCCGCGCGTCACCGAGCCGTTCTTGATGAGCTGCGCCGTCGTCTCCTTGGCGATTTTCGCCGGGATCGCAAAGCCGATGCCGACCGAGCCGCCGGTCGTCGAATAAATCGCGGTGTTGACGCCGACGACGCGGCCCTTGAGGTCGAAGGTCGGCCCGCCGGAATTGCCGCGATTGATCGGCGCGTCGATCTGGATGAAGTCGAGATATTGCCCGCCCCGGCCTTCCCCGCCGATCGCCGAAACGATGCCGGAGGTCACGGTGCCCGAAAGCCCGAAGGGATTGCCGACGGCGACGACCCAGTCGCCGACGCGAAGATTCACATCGTCCGCAAACTGAACGAAAGGCTGTTTCGTGTCGGCCTTGACCTTGAGAACGGCGAGGTCGGTCAACGGATCGGCGCCGACCAACTCGGCCTTGACGGTCTTGCCGCTTGCCAGGCGCACCTCGATCTCGTCGGCGCCTTCGACGACATGATTGTTCGTCACGACATGGCCGTCGGCGTCGATGAAAAAGCCGGAGCCTTGCGCCTGCATGTGCTGCGGTTCGGCGCCGAAGCCGTCATCGCCGAAGGGCGAGCCCTCGTCGGGCTGGCCGAAGCGGAAACGGAAAAAGTCGTTGAGCTCGCTCGGCATTTGCGGGGCCTCGACCTCTTTCTCGACGAGGACGCTGACGACCGCCGGGGAAACGCGCTCGACGAGATCGGCGAAGGAGAGCGTGCCGTCGGCGGCGAGCGGCGGGGAGAGGAGCCGCGGCGGCTGCGCATCGGCCGAAAAGGCGGCGACGCCGAGCGCCGTCGCGGCCGCGCCGCCCAGGAGAAAATACTTCATGGCGGAAATCCGCCGACGCCAAGACTTGTTCATTCGCCGTTCCTTTTTGCGGGCGCTCCCGTCCCTTGGCTTTAACTTACGCATCGCGATTGCGCCAGACATGAGGCCGAATTCATTAAAATTCGGAAAGAAAATGCGGTTGGAGGGCCCCGGGGGCCTCCAACCTAATCAAGCGTCTGGCGGAAGCGCGACAGGGCCGCTGCGGCGAGAAAAGCGAGAATGAGGGCGAGCGGCCAGAGATCGTTCGCGATGTCGGAAAGCCCCGCGCCTTTCAGCATCACCTCGCGCACGATCCTGAGGAAATGCGTGATCGGCAGGCACTCGCCGATCGCCTGCGCCCAGCCCGGCATCGCCCGGAAGGGAAACAGGAAGCCGGACAGGAGGATCGACGGCAGGAAGATGAAGAACGTCATCTGCATCGCCTGCATCTGCGCCTTGGCGACGGTCGAGATGAGATAGCCGAGCATCAGATTGGCGAAGATGAAAAAAGCGAGCCCGACGCCGAGCGCGAGCGCATCGCCCGTAAACGGGATCTTGAAGAGATAAAGACCGGCGATGAGAACGATGACGGTCTGCGCGGCGCCGACAAAGATATAGGGCGTCGTCTTGCCGATCATCACTTCGACGGGCTTCACAGGCGTCGAGAGCAGCGCCTCGATCGTGCCGCGCTCCTTTTCGCGCACCAGCGCGATCGAGGTGATCATGATGAGCGTCATGGTCAAGATGACGCCGAGCAGCGCCGGCACGATGTTGAAGGCGGTCTCGCCCGCCGGATTGTAGCGCCGATGCACGACAATATCGTAAGCGGGCGGCGCGCCTTTAAGATGCGCGGGCAGCCGGTCGAGATCGGCGGCGAGCGCGCGCGCCGCGATTTCCCTGATCGCGCCGATCGCGCCGGCGGCGGCGACGGGGTCCGACGCGTCGGCGGCGATCAGGATTTCCGGCCGGTCGCCGCGCACGACATCGCGTTCGAAATTTTCCGGAATGACGATGAGGAAGGAGATCTCGCCCGCCCGCATCATGTCGTCGCCTTCTTCGTCGCTGCGCGCGAGGGCGCGGATGTCGACATAGCTCGATTGGCGCAAGGCCGCGAGCAGGCTGCGCGTCAGCGGCCCCTCGTCCTTGAGTTCGACCGCCGCCGGCAGATGGCGCGGATCGGTGTCGATCGCAAAGCCGAACAGCGTCAATTGCATGATCGGCACGGCGATCATGATCGCGAAGGTCAGGCGGTCGCGCCGCATCTGCACGAGCTCTTTCATGAAAATGGCGAGGATGCGGGAGAGAGGCATGAGGGATTAGCCCCTCTCCGCCATCAAAAAGATGAACGCCTCTTCAAGCCCCGCCTCGATCTCGCTTATCTCCGCGCCCGGAAGATCGCGGAGGCGCTCGACCGCGCGCGCAAGCAGCGCCTCATCGCGGCCGCAGACATGGATCTGCGCGCCGAAACGGGCGACGACGTCGACGCCCTCGGCGCCCTTGAGGCGGCGTTCGGCCTCGCCGAGATCGTCGGCGGCGACGCGATAGGCGAAAAGCCCGAGCTCGGCCGGAATATCGGCCGTCGGCGCGTCGAGCAGCTTCTTGCCCTCGGCGATATAGGCGATGCGCTCGCATTGCACCGCCTCGTCCATATAATGCGTCGAGACGAGCGTCGTCACGCCGCGCGCCTTGTAGCGGCGGATCATGTCCCAGAAATCGCGCCGCGCTTTCGGGTCGACGCCCGCCGTCGGCTCATCGAGCAGGAGAAGCGCCGGTTCGTGGAGCATCGCGACGGCGAGCGCGAGGCGCTGCTTCCAGCCGCCCGACAAGGCGCCCGCGAGCTGGCCCGCGCGGTCTTCGAGGCCGAGATTGGCGAGCGCCCCGTCGACCCGTTCGCGCCGCCGGTCGAGGCCGTAGAGCCGCGCGAAGAATTCGAGATTTTCGCGGATCGACAGATCCTCATAAAGCGAAAAGCGCTGCGTCATATAGCCGACGCGCGCCTTGATCTTCCGGCTTTCGGCGCGCACGTCATAGCCAAGACACAGCCCCTCGCCCTCGTCGGGCGTCAGAAGGCCGCAGATCATGCGGATCGTCGTCGTCTTGCCGGAGCCGTTCGGCCCCAAAAAGCCGTAAATGACGCCGCGCGGCGCGGCGAGATCGAAGTGATCGACGACGGTCTTGCCGGCGAAGCTTTTCGTCAGTCCACGGACGTCGATGACGAGGTCCGGGGCGTTCATGGCGCAAGGCCGCTCGCCCGTCCGAGCGCCACCGTCACCGGCAGGCCGGGCTTCAGCCCGTCCGCCTGGTCCGGCCGCGCCTCGATGAGAAAGACGAGCTTTGTCCGCTCCTTCAGCGAATAGATGACGGGCGGCGTGAATTGCGGCTCGGTCGCGATGAAGGAGACCCGCGCGGTCAGCCCCTCCGCGCAGCCGTCGCAGGCGACGCCGATCTCGCGTCCGAGCGAGAGCGAAGCGAGCGCCGTCTCCGGCGCGTAGAACCGCACCTTCATATTCTCCGGCGGCAGGAGCGCGAGCACCGGCTCGCCGGCCGCGACGATCTCGCCCGCGCGCCGATAGACGCGCTCGATCGATCCCGATACGGACGCTTTGACCTCGTGATCGGCGAGACGCCGGCGCGCCAGCGCGGCCGCGGCCGCGGCGGCCGCGACGTCGCGGCCGGCAATGTCGCGCGCGGCGCGCGCGCCCGCGGCGCGGGCCTTGGCCGCCTCGAAGGCGGCGCGGTCATTGTCGAGCCGCGCCGCCGGCGCGACATCCCTCGCCGCGAGATCGCGCGAGCGCCGATAGGCCTTCCGCGCCCTTTCCAGATCGGCCTCGGCCTCGGCGACCTGCTGGTCGAGCGCGCCCTTGTCGGCCGCGCGCGCCCGCGCCGCCGCCGCGGCGGCTTCCGCCTCGTCAAGCGCGTATTCGGCGCGTTCGGGGTCGAGGCGAAAGAGGACCGCGCCCGCCTCCACATGATCGCCTTCCTTGACGGAGAGCGCGGCGATAAGGCCCCCGTCCTGCGCCGCCATCATCAGCATGTCGCCCTCGACATAGCCGGAAAGCTCCGCTTGTCCGTCATCGGAGCATGAGGCGAGCGCGATCAAGGCCGCGATGAAGGCGCCGGAGGGAGAATAGGACAAAAAACGCATACATCGTCCGTACAAAAACTGCCTGTCACGCCGTCAGCGCCGCCACCCTCGCCCGGTCGCGCAAGAGATCGATTTCGTCCTTCGCGAGCAGCGGCTCGGCGATGAAAAGCGCCGCGTCCATCAGGCGGCGCGCGGCGACGCGGTCGTCGCCTTCGGCGGCGCGGATCTCGACGACGACGTCATTGACATAGCGGCGCGCCTCGTCGACCGCGTCGTCGACAAGACCATCCGTAGACGGAATTCGCCCGAGCCGGCGGGCGATTTCCTCGACGCGCGACAGGAAGCGCGCGGCTTCCCGCGCCGCGTTCGCCGCGCGCGGAGAGGGCGCGCGCGCATAATCGGGGCGCAGCGCCATCAGCCGGCTCGACCCGCCGGCGTGGCGCACGGGCATCGCCTTGCGCAGGACGGCGAGCGACTGCTCTGAAAAGCGCGCGAGCGAATCCGCCGCGACGTCGCGGCAGGCCTCGATGCGGTTGAGGATGACATTGTCGCCGGCGCGCTGCGCCTCGCGCGCGAGCCCCTCGGCGAATTCGGCGAAATGCGCGACCCGGAGCCCCTGATCTTCCGCATCGAGATCGCCTTCGGCGTCGCGTTCGAGCGCGCGCGCGGCGCCTTCGAGATCGTCGAACAGCGCCTCGACCAGGACGGCCGCGTCCTTGCCGGCCTCGCCCAGGGCCTCGTCGCGCGCGCCGGCGAAATGATAATAGACGGCGAGCGCGCGAAAGGGCGCCTCCATCCGGCCCATCAGGGCGAGGAGCAGATAGGGCGCGGCCTGCGGCGCGTCGCCGCGCGCGGCCGCATAGAGCCGGCGCGCCTCGAACAGCTCTTCCTCGGTGAGGCTCGCGACGGGACGCGGAAAGGCGCGCTGCATCGCCCTTAAATGATCCCGATGCGGGATCAGAAGATGGATCTCGACGAGATCTTCAAAAGCGCCCTCGCCGAGGCGTTCGATCAGGGCGGCGCGAAAGGCGGGGTCGGCCTCGGCATGGCGCATGAGGCGCGCGATTCCTTCCTCCGCGGCGGAAAAGAGCTCGGCCTCGAAGGCCTCGATATTGGCCGAGCGGTCGCGGATCGCCTTGTCGAGCGCGGCGCTTGCGCGCGCCGCGCCGGAAAAGGCCGGGTCGGACTGAAGGAGCGCCCAGATCGCGCGGAGCGCGCTGCGCGCGATCCGCGCCCGGCGCTTCCTGCCGTCGCGGAAGGCGACGAAGAAATCCTCGAAAGGCGTAAAGAAGAGCCGCTCGGCGGTCGGCGCGCGCGCCGGAAAAGGCCCGTCGCGCTCCAGAAGCTGGCGGCGCAGCTTGTCCAGCATCAAATCATAGGGCAGCCCCGCGCCGCCTTCGGCGCGCTCCTTTTCGAGCGCGCCGAAGAGCTTGGCCGCCGCCCCGTCCGGCAATGTCCCGAGAAAGGCGAGGAGCTTGTCGCGGCGCTGGGGGGAGAGGGGCATATTAGGGACTGGGGATTAGGGACTGGGGGAGAGAGATTGGGGGGGCGCAAACAGCGAATAGGATGCAGCGCCATCGTTCAGTTTAAAGATGATCCTCATGCTCCCTAATCCCTAGTCCCTAGTCCCTTCCTTCAGGCGCCCGCATAGTTCTTCTTCGCGCCCTGCCGCTCGCCGCCTTTCCAGCGGCGCATGAAGTCTTCGAGTTCGGGATCGCCGCCCTCGGGCAGGACGATCCTCAGCTTCACATATTCGTCGCCGCGCGCGGCCTTGCCCTGCGGCGCGCCGCGGCCCTTGAGGCGCAGAACCGCGCCGGAGCTCGTCATGCGCGGGACCGTCACCGAGACGTCGCCGTCGATCGTCGGCGCGGTGATCTTGCCGCCGAGGACCGCCTCCTTGAGACTCACCGGCGCCTCGACATGGATGTCGGCGCCCTCGCGGGTGAAGACCGGATGCGGCTTGACCTTGAGCTCGACATAGACGTCGCCCGCCGTCCCGCCTTGTCCCCTGTCATTTGGCGCCTTCTCGCCCTGGCCGCGCAGGCGCAGCGTCTGGCCGTCATCGACGCCGGCGGGAATCGAGATGTCGAGCGTCCTGCCGTCCGGCATGGTCACGCGTTTCGTCGCGCCCTTGACCGCGTCGAGAAAATCGACGTCGAGCCGGTAGCGCAGATCCCGGCCCCGCGGCGCCGGCCCGCGCGGCCCCCGCGCGCCGGCGCCCGCGCCGAAGAGATCGGAAAAAATATCGCCGAGATCCTCAAAAGAGGCGCCGGCGCCCGAATAGCCGGGGCCGCGCTGATAGCCCTCGAAGGGATTTTCGCCGGGTCTTTGGCCGGGGCGCGCCCAGCTTGCGCGCTCGCGGCCGTCGGCGTCGATCTCGCCCCGGTCGAAGCGCTTGCGGCGCTCGGCGTCGCCGAGAATGTCGAAGGCGGCCGAGATTTCCTTGAATTTTTCCTCGGCCTTCTTGTCGCCCGGATTGCGGTCGGGGTGATGCTGCTTGGCGAGCTTTCGAAAGGCCGCGCGGATGTCCGAATCGCTCGCCGCCGGCGCGACGCCCAACACCAGATAAGGATCTCTCGCCACGGGTCAAACTCTCAAACTTCGGCCGGAAGGGGCCTTCATTGCTCTTACCACAAAGTTAACGGACCGCGCCTCCCGAGATAGGCGATCCTGCCGGAAAATGAAGACCTTACGGTTAATTTTGACGGGAGGGACGCGCCGCCCGTCCTTCGTGACGCGGGCCTTCGGCCCGCTCCTCAGGATGAGGCTGCGCTTTGTTGCAACCAACACGGGCCTCATCCTGAGGCGCGCCGAAAGGCGCGTCACGAAGGAGGGGCGGCCCGGCGCGGCGCGCGTCACAAAGCCCGCCGCGCCGCGAGCCCGGCCCCGACGCCATCGGAGATTTGCGCGACCTCGAAGGCGGGATCGCTCGCCCCGCCGAGCCCGCCGGAGCCGAAATCGGCGAGGATCTCGGCGTCCGTATAGAAATAATCCGGCGCCGCCAGTTCGACCTCGCGCAACAGCGCCGCGCCGTCATAGATCCGCAGCCGGTAGCGCTCGGCCGCCTCGCCCAAGGGAACCTCGCTTTCCCAATTGTCGCCGCCGATCCGCGTCCGGCGAATGAAGGAGAGCCTGCGGCCCCCCGCCTCGGGCGCGGCCTTCAAATGCACGGGCGCGAGCGGCCGGAGCGCGCGCGCGGTCAGCGCGACATCGGCATGGGAAAAATTCTCCGTGTCCGGAAAGTCCCGGTCGGGGCCCGCCTGCCAGGCGAGCGCCGCGCCGCGCAAATCGAGCGGATAGAGCGCCTCGACGGCGGTGCGCTCGATGAGAACGATGCGGGCGCCCGCGGGCGCGCCGAGAAGCGCCTGATCCTCCGTGCCGAGCTGGCCGCGCAGATGCCAGGACAGAGTCCACGCGCCGTCCTCGTCAAGGCGCGCCTCGCGAAACTGCATCAGCTCGAAGCCGGCGCCGGTCTCGATCGCGAGGAGATTGGCGCCGGCGAGGACCTCCGCCTCCGATTTCGAGGACAAGGCGCCCGAGGAAAGCCGCAGCCGGATCGAATGGTCGAGCCAGCGGCCCGAGACCGCGCTCGGCCAATGCGCGTCGACGAGCCGGCCCATCAGGGCGGGCTGGCGCGCCGCCGTGACGAAGACGGGCGAGGCCCCCGCCCGGTAAAGCGCGACCGCGCCCGGCCAGGGATCGGCATAGGCCGCAAACAGCGCCGCGCCGACCGCCGGGCGCGGCGTTTCCTCGGCGAGGAGCGGCAAATCCATCAGCGCCCAGACCGGCGGGCCGTAGACCGCGCCCGGCGCGGGCGGGCGGAAGGAAGAAGCGCCGAGCGGCGTCTCATAAATCGAGGCCGAAACCCGCGCGGCCTCGATCCGGCGCGCCGGCCCGTCCATGATCTCGGTGACGCGCCAGCGCCGCCCGCCGTCTCCCGCGTCGAGATAAACGACGTCGCCGGGTTCGAGCGCGAGCAGCGAGGGCGGCAGGGAAAACTGCGCCGTCTCGCGCATCAGATGCGCGTCGGCGTGGATCGCGCGCGCCCGCGCGGCCGCCTCCGCCTCGCCCATGACGGCCGGGATTTCGAGGCCGACCTCGCGGCGCTGCGTCGCGAGGGGGCCGCGCGCCTCGGCGACGGCGGGCCGATAGTCGGCGCCTTCGTCGAGAAAGCCGAGCCGAAGGGCGGCGGGAAGCTCGGCGGCCTCGGCGAGCGCGGTCGAGACCGCGCCCGCCTCGCCCTCGACGAGGGCGCCCGCGTCGTGGGCCATGACGGGCTCGCCGCTGCGCGCCGTGAACCTCAAGCCCGCCGCCGTCTCGGCCAAGTCGTC
>JBFXBB010000044.1:0-12655 GCA_050183685.1 Amphiplicatus sp. | reverse complement strand
AGAAGACCTTCGGCGAAGTCTCAACGCAGGTCTCGCAAAGAGGCGCGCAAGCCCAAGGCGGAAACTAACCTTCTCGTCATCCTCCTTTTCGGAGGGATGACGGCGCGCGCTAATCTTCGCCAAGCGACATTTCGAAATTATAGATTCGCGGGCGCTCTTCCGGGCGAAGCTGCGAGCGGCACCAGGCGTCGATATCGCGCGCCGTCGGCTCGGTCGGCGCGATCTCGCGATTGAGCGCGATGCGCGCGACAAGGCGGTTGACGCCGCCTTGATGGCGCACGACCCACACCCGGCAATCGTCGACCGCAGGATGCTGGCGAATGACCCGGGCGATGCGCTCCGGAAAGACATTGACCGCGCCGACCTGAACAGCGCCGTCGCGCCGCGCGCCCAGCCGAAAGCTCAGTTCATTCGCCCATTCAAGCGCGTCCATCGGCGCGACGCGCCGCGACGCGCCCGAAGGCGAGAGGCGTTCGAGTTCGTCGCCAGCGCGACGCCAATGATCGAAAAGCACGAAGGGTTCGCTTGGCGAATCGCGCCAGGCGACGAGACCGGTTTCGGTCGAGCCATAAAGCTCGCGAATGGCGCCGAAGCCCGCCTTGCGGATGTCGGCGGCGAGCTCCGGGGTCATCGGTTCTCCAAACAGAACGCCCATTGCGTTGTCGGGCGCGGCGACGCCTTCACGAATCATGTAGCGCCAGAGCGTCGGAGTCGCGACGACGGCGTCGCCGAAAGCGAGCGTCTTTGCGAGCGCGTCGGGCGGCATGCCGCGCGCATCGATCGCGGGGATATGCTGGAGATTAGGAGTTAGGACCGTCACGGCGAAGCCGAGAAAGCCGTGCGGCGCCACGAGCGAAATAAGGCGGCGCCGACCATAAAGGAGGTTGGCGGCGGCCGCGGCGTCATTGAAGACCTCGTCGGCGGGATGAAGCGAGGCTTCCGTTTCACTGTCGCGGCCTGCGGCCGTGAAAGCAAAGCGGGTCAAAGAACGCCCGATGGCGCCGGCGATGAAGCGCGCCCAGTCGGCGACGCGCTCGGCGTCGGCCTTCGCGAGCGCTTCCGCATCGGCGCCGAAAAAACGCGCGCAGCGACGCGCGCAGGCGCGGCGTTCCTCCGATGAAAGATCGATCCCTCCCGGGCCGATCGCGGTTTCGGCGGTCCATGAAGCGAGCGTCAGAAAATCCGTATGCCGTTTGAACCGGGAAGACAGCTCATCGGCGATGAGCCCGCCGACAACGCGGGCAATCGCCTCCTCTCCGATTTCGAACGCCTTCACCTTGTCCGTCTCTTTTCAATATCGCTCCGAAGACGCTCCTCATACCATGATTGCAGCGCCGTCACGACGCGCGCGCTTTTTTTCCGTGACGGCAAACCCGCCATGACCGCGGATCTAACCCCGATAAGACTGTTTGTGAGGACGATCTCGCCTTGCGCCACCTCCACGACGAGGATCGGACGCTCTTCGACCGAAAGGCCGATCTCATTGGCGCCCTTCAGGAGAAGGCCGCGCACGACGCCAGGCAGCGCGCCTTCGCGGAGAGAAGGCGTGATAAGCGTCTCGCCCTTGACGAGGAAAATATTCGCGGCGGCGGCGCAAACCACGCGGCCCTCCTCGTTCAACATGACCGCCTCATCCGCGCCCGCCTCGCGCGCTTCATTATGGGCAAGAAGGTTTTCAATATAACCGCCGATCGCCTTAAAGGTGGACGTCGTCGCCCCGGCGAAACGCGTCCGCGACGACAGGTGAAGACGGAGCGGCCTTTTCACCGGCGATCCGACGGGGACGAGCGTCGCGATCATTGTCGGCGCCGCCTCGCGAAAGGCGAGGCCGCGCTCTGTGACGCCGCGCGTCACCGTGACGCGCACTGCGGCGGGACCGGAAAGATCCATGCGCTTGGCGAGCCCGGCGACAATCCGGTCAAGGCGCGCGAGCCCTTCCGGCGCAGCGATGCGCATTGTCTCAAGGCCGACGGCGAGTCGCCGTTTGTGCTCGCGCAGAAAGCCGCACCGTCCGTTTTCCACATATATCGTTTCAAAGGCGCCGTCGCCGAGCAGAAAGCCGCGATCGGCGGGGTCGATGCGCGCGGTTTCGACGAAATCTCCATTAAGCCAGATCATCGCGGAGCCTCAGTCAATCGAAGAAAAGCATCGATCATCCCTCGTCCATGCGGCGTTAGAATGGATTCCGGATGAAATTGCACGCCGAACCACGGCGCGTCGCGGCGGCGGACGCCCATTAATTCCCTTTCCTCACTCCAGGCGCAAGCGACGAGATCGTCGCCCGGCCCGAGCACGGAGACGAGCGAATGATAGCGTCCCGCCATCAAAGGCGAGGCGAGACCGGCGAAAAGACCCGTTCCATCATGGCGAACGGCGCGCGCCTCGCCATGAAGCGGGACGGCGGCCTTGACGGTCCGCCCGCCAAAGGCCTCGACGAGGCATTGATGGCCGAGGCAGACGCCGAGCAAGGGCGTCGTCGCGGGCAAGGCGGCGAGAAGCGGCAGACAAACGCCGGCCTCGCGCGGCGTTTTCGGTCCGGGGGACAAGATGACGGCTTTCGGCGCCAGCGCGAGAAGAGCCGCCGCGCTTTCGACATCGTTCCGTATAATGAGCGTTTCTTCTCCCGCCTCCCGCACATAGCGCGCGAGATTGTGGACGAAGGAATCGTAATTGTCGATAACGAGGATCATCACGGCGCCTCGACGCCGAGCGCCTTCAGGATCGTCTGAGCCTTCAACAGCGTTTCGTTATATTCTCCGCGCGGATCTGAGCGAAGCGTTACGCCGCCGCCGACTGGAAAAGTCAGGCGCGCGCCCTCTCTTCCCGCCTCGACGATCATGATGCGGATGGCTACCGAAAAATCGGCGGCGCCGCGATCGTCGATATAGCCGATTGCGCCGCAATAAGGACCGCGCCCGACGCCTTCGAGCGCCGCGATCGTCTTCATCGCCTCGACCTTCGGCGCGCCGGTGACGGAGCCGCAGGGAAAGAGCGATTCAAACGCGTCGACGGCGCCGACGCCGTCCTTGAGCGCGCCGCTGATCCGGGAGACGAGATGATGGAGCCCCTCATGGCTTTCAAGCGCGCAGATCGCCTCCTCGCGGATCGAACCGTCCTTCGAAATGCGCGAGAGATCGTTGCGCGCAAGATCCGCGATCATGATGTTTTCGGCGCGCTCCTTGGGGTCGGCGAGAAGCGCCGCCGCGGCCGCCCGATCTTCGGCCTCGTCCTTGGAGCGCGCCCGCGTTCCCTTGACGGGCTCGGCGACAATGCGCCCCTTCTCTATACGGAAGAACCGCTCGGGCGAATTGGAGATGATGGCGCCTTCTTTGAACTGGAGAAACGCCGCATAAGGCGCGCCGCCTCCCGCGATTTTACGGAAAAGCGCATAAGCGGAAAGGGGCTCATCCGACTTGACGCTCAAATGCTGGGCGAGGTTGGCTTGGAATATCGCGCCTTCGCGGATAAGGCGGATCGCTTCGGCGACGGCGGCTTCATAGCCCGCCTTGGAGAAATTCGAAGCGACGCCCGAAAAAACCGGCAGGACGGACGCCGCGGCGGGCGCTGACCCGAGAACGGAATGCAGCCTTCCCACCGCTTCCTTCGTATGCCCACAAATATAGGCCCGCGCCCGGGTCCGATCAAAAGCCGCGACCGCGTCATAGACGCCGAAGGCCATCTCGGGAAACGCAAAGGGCGAGGCGGGGCCCGTCGCAGACGGCTCGACCGACGCGCCGAGCTCATAGCCGGCAAACCCGACAAGCCCCGCCGTCACGGGCGGCGGCGCGCCGTCGTAAGGCCACGGAAATTCATCCGACTTCCTCGCCGCCGCGCGCGATCTCAGCGCCGGAAACCCGCCCGTCTCGATCGTTTCCGTCGGACAGGCGGCGATCACGGACCAACCGGGCAAGACCGCCCGCTCGCCCGCATGGAGAAGCATAGCATAAGGCTCGCCCGCAAGCGGCGTGAACGCATCAAGCGGCGAGACCCAGTCGATTTCGCGGACGATCATGGCCCCGCTTTTAAGGCCTCAACGACGCAATTGGAATTGGCGTTCGACGCAAATCATCTTAGCGGAAAAGCGCGGAGGCGCGGCATGGCGGAGCAGAAGAGCCAAAGCGCGGTCATTCTTGGCGGTCAGGCGCGCGCTTTTTTTGCGCTCGCGCTCGCCGTCCTTATCGGTTTCGTCGCCTATGTCGGACGCGGCGTCATCATTCCTATCATCGTTGCGATTTTCGTCTCCTTCCTTATCTACACCCTCAAGGAGACGATTCAGAAAGGTCCGCTCGTCGGGCGTTTCCTGCCAGGGTGGATCTGCTATCTCCTCGCCTTCGCGGCGATCGGTTCGATCTTCATTCTTCTCATCGACATCATTCGCGACAATATCGAAACGCTCATCGCCGAGGCGCCGCTCTATGAGGAGCGCCTTCGCGCCCTCACCCGCGACGGCCTCGATCAGATAAGAGCGCTTGGCGCGCCCGAAGAACTGCTGGGCGGCGTCGAGGAGCTGCGCCAGAAGGCGCTCGAACTCATCCGGCCGATCCTGGCGCAAATCGGCACAGCCGCGCGCGCCTTGACCGGAAATTTCGTCACCATCTTCCTCTATACCGTCTTCATGCTCCTCGAACGCGGGCGCATCTTTAAAAAGATCGACCTATTGAGCGCCGACGAACAGGGGCGGCGCGCCGTCAACGAGGCGATCGGCGATATCGGCGCGCTCGTCCGCGACTACATCACGGTGAAGACCGTCTCCAATCTTGTCACCGCAGGCCTCAGCTATGTCATCATGCGGGTCGTCGGCGTCGACTTCGCCGGCTTCTGGGCGCTTCTTATTTTCGTTTTCAATTTCATTCCGATCATCGGCGCGATCAGCGCAATCTCGGCGCCGACGCTCTTGTCGCTCGTCCAACCGGATGGCGGCGTTCAAACCGCGCTTCTTACGCTTGTCTTGCTCGTCGGAGTCGAACAGATGATGAGTTCGGTCGTCGAACCGCGGGTCGTCGGCGACACGCTCAATCTGAGCCCGCTCGTGATCCTCTTCTCCCTCGGCGTGTGGGGAACGATTTGGGGATTCGCCGGCCTCCTCCTCGCCGTGCCGATCACCGTCAGCGTGATGATCATCCTGACGCAATTCCCGGACACGCGCTGGATCGCGATTCTATTATCCGACAGCGGACAGATCGCGCCGATCAAACACCCTTCTCTATTGACGTCGCAGAGTGAAGAGGCTTGACAGGCCGACCAGCGCGACAGCGCTTGCAAAGGCGAGAAGGATTCCGAAAATGAGCGTCATAACGCATCTTTCTTGCCGCCCCCCATTTGTCCCGATTGGCCTGAGGCGCGCGGGAAAACGCAAACATCCGCGCCAGAAAGGTCGGCCAGGAGGGGCCAAAGAGCCTTCCTCCCTGATTCGTCGAGCGAACGCCTCACGGCCGGGGCGGCAAAATCATTAGCGGCCTTTGCGGGTGCGGGATTGTAAATCTTGGCCAGGTTTTCTGGGGAACGGTTTTTCGGCCATCGCCTCTTTCAAGACTTTGGCGATGGCCTCCGCCTCCTCGCGCCGGCCGGAGCCCTTGCGCCAGACGACGCCGATCCGCCGGACCGGCGCCGGCGCGGCGAAAGGCGCGACCGCCACGCCCGGAGCGTCCGCGAGCCCCGCCTTCACCGCCATTTCCGGAAGCAATGTCGCGCCGAGACCAGACTGCACCATTTGCGTCAATGTGAAAAGACTCGTCGCGCCGAAAGCGGCCGCCGCATCCGGACGGCGCAATTTGCAGGCGTCGATCGCATGATCGCGCAAACAATGTCCGTCCTCAAGAAGAAGGAGATCTATTCCGGCAAGATCGCTGGGCCGTACATATTTTTTCCCGGCAAGCGCGCAGCCCTCAGGCGCGGCGAGCCAGAAGGCGTCCTCGCCGATAAGCGTCGCCTCGATCCCCGGCATGTCATAGGGAAGCGCAAGGATCGCCGCATCGAGAAGTCCCGCCGAAAGGCGCTCGACGAGATTGGCCGTCAGATCCTCGCGCAGAAACAATTCAAGCTTTGGATAGGCCTTTTTGAGGCGCGGCGCGGCGCGCGGCAGCAGGAAGGGCGCGATGGTCGGAATGACGCCGAGATGAAACGGCCCTTCGAGCGGCGCCCGCCCGCCGGCGCGGCGCACAAGGTCTTCCGAAAGCGCCAGGATCGAAGACGCGGCCACGGCCGCTTCTTCGCCCGCCGGGGTCAGGGCGAAGCGCCGCGTCGAGCGGTCGACGAGCTGCGCGCCGAGCAAGGCTTCGAGCTCCTTGACCGCCGAGGAGAGCGTCGATTGCGAAACGAGGCAGTCTTCGGCCGCCTTCGAAAAGGACTTTCGCCGCGACAGGGCGAGAAAAAACTGAAGCTGGCGCAGGGTCGGCAAGGTCAACAAAAGCGCATCCTTCCCATGCGGCGCGCCCGCCGAAAAAGACGGCGCGCACGCGAAACAATCACCCCCGCATCTTATCGATAAATTCGATTGCGCTTTTAGATATTATCTATTTGATTAATCTTCAAGCCGGCATATCTACGCTTCTGCGGGCTCTTTGAAAGGGCCTATCATTGGCAGCCAGCGACAGGGAGATTTTTCATGCTCGGCATTGGCGACAAACTACCCGATTTCACCGTTGTCGGCGTGAAGCCCGGCTTCAACGATCACGAAGAGGGCGGCGTATCGGCCTTCGAGCCCATCACGCAGGACAGCTTTGCGGGCAAGTGGAAGGTCATCTATTTTTATCCGAAGGATTTCACCTTTGTCTGCCCGACGGAGATCGCCGAATTCGGCCGGCTCGCCAAGGAGTTTGAAGACCGCGACGCCGTTGTCATGGGCGGCAGCTCCGACAATGAATTCGTCAAGCTCGCCTGGCGGCGCGACCATCCCGACCTCAAAAAGCATCCGGCCTGGCAATTCGCCGATACGACCGGCTCGCTCATTGACGGGCTTGGCATTCGTTCGCCCGAAGGCGTCGCCTATCGCGCAACATACATCGTCGATCCGCATAACGTCATTCAGCATGTTTACGTGAATAATCTCAATGTCGGCCGCAATCCGCAGGACACGCTGCGCGTTCTCGACGCCCTGCAAACGGATGAACTCTGCCCCTGCAACCGTCCGGTCGGCGGCGACACGCTTTAACGGAAATCAGAAATCAGAACCCAGAAGTCAGAAATCAGAGGCGAACCGGATGAGGTCGGCGCTTTCCGACTTCCGACTTCCGACTTCTGATTTCTGGCTCCGAAGGAGCCCTATGTCCCTCGATGCGCTTCGCGATGCGATTCCAGATTACGCCAAGGATATTCGCCTCAATCTCGGCTCGCTCGCTTCGGAGACGACGCTTTCCGACCAGCAGAGATATGGCGCTTTTCTCGCCTCGGCGCTCGGCGCGCGCAACGCCGCCGTGACCAGGGCGATCGCCGACTGGACCGCCGATAAACTGTCCCCCGAGGCGGCGAACGCCGCCAAGGCCGCCGCCGCCATCATGGCGATGAACAATATCTATTACCGCGCGACGCATCTCATGCACGCGCCCGACTACAAGACGCTGCCGGCGAAACTGCGCATGAATGTCATCGCCAGCCCCGGGGTCGACAAAGTCGATTTCGAGCTCTGGTCGCTCGCGGTTTCGGCGGTGAATGGTTGCGGCGCGTGTCTCGACTCGCACGAAAAGGTGGTGCGAAAAGCCGGACTGACCGCCGAACAGGCGCAGGCCGCGATCCGCATCGCCGCCGTCGTCCATGCGGCCGCCGCCGTGCTCGACGGGGAGGCCGCATTGGCGGCATAGCATACCGTCCGATGAAATTATTCACGGAGAAAATCGCCGTCGCGCCAGGCATCGCGCTTGAGGCCCGGCGCTATGAAGGCGGCGCGAAGACGCCGGTCCTGTGCCTTCCAGGCCTCACGCGCAACGCGCGTGACTTCGAGAATGTCGCGCCTTTTATCGCAGATCTTGGGCGCGATGTCGTCGTGCTGTCCTTGCGCGGGCGGGGCGGCTCCGATCGTGATCCTGACTATCTTCATTATGTTCCAACGACCTATGTCGACGACGTTCTTTGCGTCATGGAGGCGCTTGGCCTGTCCTCCGCCGTCTTTCTGGGAACCTCGCTTGGCGGCATTGTCTCCATGCTGATAAATCAGGCGGCGTCGGACCGTGTCGCCGCCGCCGTCATCAATGACGTCGGGCCAGCGCTCGCGCCGGAAGGCCTTGCTCGAATCGCCGATTATGCGGGCGAGACGCGAAGGGCCGCCAATCTCGACGAGGCGGCGGCGCAAACGCGCGCGATCAACGAAATCGCCTTTCCCAATCGCGACGACGCCTTCTGGCGCGCTTTCGCCGCACGGACCTGCCGGGAAGGCGAGGACGGCTGGATCCCCGACTATGACCCCGCGATCGGCAAGGCGCTTGTCGAGGCGGGCCCCGCGCCCAATCTCTGGCCGGCCTTCGAAAGCCTCAAAGCGAAGCCGACGCTTGTCATTCACGGCGCGCTGAGCGACCTCCTGACGCCGCCGATCATCGAGAGAATGCGCGCTGCAAATCCCAATATTCGAATTTGCGATGTCGCCAACACCGGCCACGCGCCGACCTTGTCCGAGCCTGAAGCGCGGATGGCGATCGAGGCGTTCCTCGCGCCGCTTGGCTGAAACGCCGCTCCCTTCGCATCACGCCGAAGCGCGCGGCATTCTATCGGCTCGGCGCGGCGCCGATCAAATGAATGCCGCATTCGGTCTTGGCCGCGCCGCGCCAGCGGCCGGCGCGCGCATCCTCGCCGGGGGCGGCGGGATGGGTGCAAGGCCAGCAGCCGATCGACGGAAACCCTTGCGCGACAAGCGGATGGGCGGGAAGCGCATGACGCGCCGCATAAGCGGCGATGTCTTCCGGAGTCCAGCCGACAATCGGATTGACCTTTATGAAGGGCGCCGAGGCCTCGAAGACGGGAAGGGCCGATCTCAAGCCCCCATGAAATTGCTTCCTTCCCGTGATCCAGGCGTCAAAGCCATGAAGCGCGCGCTCCAGCGGCAGCACCTTGCGCAGCGTGCAGCATTTGTCGGGATCGGAGCGCCAAAGATCGCCATTGGGATCGCTCTCGGCAAGATGCTCCTTATCCGGATGAATGTCGCGAACATTTTTCAGCCCGAGATCATGGATGAGCTTTTTGCGATAGCTCAAAGTCTGCGCAAAGTGCTTCTCGGTGTTGAGAAAGAGGACAGAGATCGACGGATCAATCTCAGCGGCGAGATGGAGCAAAACCGCCGATTCGGCGCCGAAAGAAGAAACGAGCGCGATCCGGCCCGGAAATTCATTGAGGATCGCCTCCCGCAGAATATCAAGCGCGGGAGCCCCCGCATGACGGGCCGCGAGCGCCCGCGCCCGCTCTTCAAGCGGATTTTCCTCGCTTTTGCCGGTTTCAACCAATCGCAATGCCGATGTCGCGCTCATGAATATCTCCTACGCGGCGGCGGCGCGCGCGGCGCGTGAGCGCCAAACGGGCTCGGCGCCGTCGGCGGCGGCTTGGTAGACAAAGCTTTGCTCGGCGAACGCCTCACGAAAGGACGCAGCCTCGCCTTCATCGATTTCGAAAGCGTCAAAGCCCGCGCGGCGCATGAACAGCGCCTGATCGCGAAGCACATGCCCCCGCGCGCGGAGCTCGCCCTTAAATCCATAGCGTTCGCGCAAGAGCCGCGCCTGGCTGTAGGCGCGACCGTCCTTGAACACCGGGAATTCGAGGATCACCGCGTCAAAAAGGTCAAGCGCCTCGGCGACCTCCGCCACGGGAACGTCATTCGGCAGGAGGAGCGCGCAACGGCCCGAATTCGGCCGCGCGCCGTCGCGCCACGCCGCGAGGGTGACCTCGATCGGCGAGTCCCCGGCATATGGCCGCAATTCGCCGTCAATGAGCTTGTGTATCGGCATAAAGCGCCCCCTTGAATGATTCGAGACCGATGCGGCGGTAAGCGTCGAGGAAACGCTCCCCGTCATGACGATTTTTGCGGTAGTGCTCGACGAGCCGCTCGACCGCGTCGACGACTTCCGCCGAAGAAAGCCCGCGCCCGACGATTTCGCCAAGACTTGCGTCTTCAGCGCCGGAACCGCCGAGCGTCACCTGGTAAAATTCCTCGCCTTTCTTATCGACGCCGAGAATGCCGATATGGCCTACATGGTGATGACCGCAAGCGTTGATGCAGCCCGATATCTTGATCTTGAGCTCGCCGATATCCTCCTCAGCGCCGGAGGCCGCGAAGCGTTCGGCGAGGCGCGCGGCGAGCGGGATCGAACGGGCGTTCGCAAGATCGCAATAATCAAGCCCCGGACAAGAGATGATGTCGCTGGCGAGGCCGATATTCGACGTCGCAAGGTCGGCGGCTTTCAGCGCCTGGTAGACCGCATAAAGATCGTCCTTCTTAACATGCGGCAGCGTCAGGTTCTGCTCATGAGTGACGCGGACCTCATCGAAGGAATAACGCTCGGCGATATCGGCGACCGCCTCCATCTGGGCGTCCGTGATGTCGCCTGGCGGCTTGCCCGGCGGCTTCAAGGAAATATTGGCGATGACATAGCCCGGCTGCTTATGCGGCGCGGTATTGACGCGGACCCAGCGCTCGAAATCCTTGTCCGATTTCGCCGCCGCATCGAGCGCGGGGCTCTGCGAAGAAAGCTTTTCGAAAGCCGGGGGCGCGAAATAGCGCTTGATGCGCTCGGTCTCCTCGCGCGGCAGGTCGATCCCCGAATCCTTGATCTTCGCCCATTCCTCCTCGACTTGCGCGCGGAAGGATTCAACGCCATCGGAATTCACAAGGATTTTGATCCGCGCCTTAAAAATATTGTCCCGGCGCCCGCGCAAATTATAAACGCGCATGATCGCTTCGAGATAGGAGAGCAAATGCTCCTTGGGCAGAAAATCCCGAATGACATGACCGACATAAGGGGTGCGTCCGAGCCCGCCGCCGACGATGATTTCAAAACCGGTCTTGCCTTCGGCGCCTTTCAAAAGACGGACGCCGATGTCATGGACCTTCACGGCCGCGCGGTCATGCGGGCTCGCCGTCACCGCAATCTTGAACTTCCGCGGCAGATAGGAGAATTCCGGATGGAAGGTCGACCATTGGCGGATGATCTCGCACCACGGGCGCGGGTCTTCGATCTCCTCGGCCGCGGCGCCCGCATATTGGTCCGAGGTCACATTGCGGATGCAGTTGCCTGAGGTCTGGATCGCGTGCATCTCGACATCGGCGAGGTCGTCGAGAATGTCGGGCACGTCGACGAGCGCCGGCCAGTTATACTGGATGTTCTGGCGCGTCGTCATATGGCCGTAGCCCTTGTCATATTTGCGGGCGATAGCCCCAAGTTGGCGCAACTGCCGCGAGGACAGCGTGCCGTAAGGAATGGCGACGCGCAGCATATAGGCGTGGAGCTGGAGGTAGAGCCCGTTCATCAGGCGCAGCGGTTTGAACTCGTCTTCGGAGAGCGCGCCGGAAAGGCGGCGCGCCACCTGCCCGCGGAACTGCTTCACGCGCTCGCGAACGATCGTCTCGTCGAATTCGTCATAGCGATACATCAGGCGGCCTTCCTGTCTCCCGCGATGCGCAGGGCGTCCTCGACGCGCGCGATCCACTCGCGCACGGCCGGGAACTCGTCGAGATCGAACCCCCCTTCGTCGGCGACGCGCGTATAGGCGACGAGCGCGATGTCGGCGACGGTGAAACGCGCGCCCGCGACGAAGGGCGTCTTTCTGAGCTGCAATTCCATCTGACCGAGCGCGCGCCGTCCATTCGCCAGAAGACGCGGATCGAGCTCGGCATCGCTCTTTCCAAGAAACGTCTTCTGGAAGCGGCGGACGGCGATATAGGGCTCGTGGCTATATTGCTCCCAGAACAGCCACTCGTTCACCTTCGCGCGCTCGAACGGGTCTTGCGGCACAAGAGCGCTGTCATGGATCGTCGCGAGATAAACGATGATCGCATTCGACTGAGCGAGCGCGCGGCCGTCGGGAAGCAGGAGGCAGGGGACTTGCCCCGCCGGATTGAGCTTCAAGAATTCCTCGCTGCGCGTCGAGCCCGCGACGACGTCCATCTCGATCCATTCGAAGGGCAGGCCGAGCAGCATCGCCGTCCAGCGCGCCTTGAGGCAGTTGCCGCTGCGGCTGTCGCCATAGATGACATATTTGCCGGCGGCGCTCATTTCGCCTCCGCCTGATTGCCGAGATCGGGGCGCACGGTCGGGCCTTCAGCGCGGATCGTCTCGCGTAGCGCCTTCTGGCCGGCCGCGCCCTTTTCGTCAGCGTCGATCAGATAGGCGCTCGCCACCTCGCGAATGCGCGCCTTCGCCGCGGCGAGGACGGCGTCGGCCTCCTCATCGCTGAAAAGCTCTGCGCCGGCAAGACGCTCCGTCCACGAATCGTCCGGCGCGAGATAGACGACGCGCCCGTCGGACAGCCGGTTTCCGGTCACCGCCTTCATGCCGCGCTCCTTGAGCTTGCGGCCAATTCCACAAGCGTCTCGCCATTGGCGAGCGCCGCAACCTCGCCAATGACAAGGACCGCCGGTCCGGCGACGCCGCCTTCCGCGACGAGCCGGCCGAGGTCCGAAAGCGCGCCCTTCAGAATTTTCTGATCGGGCCGCGTTCCATTTTCGATCACGGCGACGGGC